>NZ_JBHXRM010000001.1:0-254108 GCF_042716895.1 Streptomyces sp. NPDC058653
GCCGTCCACTCCACGCCACGGACGGCGGCGAGCCGCCACGATCACGGCCACTGCTTCTACGGCAGTCGTCAGACCCCCACGTTCGCCGTCAGCTCCCGACGGGCCCGGGCCGCGGCGCCCACCGGGACCGCGTCCGTGGCCAGGGCTGCCCTGACCAGGCGGACCGGGTGGCCGCTCACCGGTGGGTCGGCGGCCAGTGATGCCAGGATCAGGGGTTCCAGCAGGGGCCAGGCGCGGCTGACCCCGCCGCCGACCACCACCGTGGTGATGTCCACGACGCCCGCCGTGATGACGATCGCCCGGGCGATCCCGGCTCCGGCGGCCCCGTACACCGCCAGAGCGTCCTGATCACCGTAACGGGCGGCCTCGGCGACCTCGCGGGCGGTCAGCCGGCGGCCGGTGCGCTCCGCGTAACGGGCCCCGATGGAACGGCCGGAGGCCAGGGTCTCCAGATGGCCCCGGCCGCCGCACGAGCAGAGCAGATCGCCGAAGCCGGGGATGTGCCCGATCTCGCCCGCCGCCCCGTGCGGTCCGGTGAACAGCGCGCCGCCGGTCCACAGCGCGCCGCCGACCCCGGTGCCCAGGGTCATCCCGAGGACGTCCGACTCACCGCGTACGGCGCCGCCGGACACCTCCCCGTAGAGGAAGGCGTTGACGTCGTTGTCCAGGAAGGCCGGGACGCCCAGGGCCTTCTCGACGGCGTCCGTCACCGCGAAGTCGGCCCAGCCGGTGAAGGAGTCGCTGGCCACCAGGATGCGACCGGTGGCGGAGTCCACCACGCCGGCCGCGCCCACCCCGGCGCCGGCGAGGCGGCCGGGGGTGCGCTTCAGCAGCGGGACCAGCGCGCCCATGGCCGCGTCGATCATGGCCTGGCCGCCATCGGTCGCCGGGGTCGCCACCTCGGCGCGGTCCAGCACGGTCAAGTCCTCGGCGCAGAGCACCACTTGGGTGGTGGTGCCGCCGATGTCCACGCCGGCGAAGAGCGTACGGTCGTGGGAACTCACGCCTGCGCCTCCGTCCGGCCGGCCGCGAGGGTGGCCAGGCGTTCGGCTCTGCGGCCGCGTTGGATCACCGGGTCGGGTACCGGCACGGCGGCCAGCAACCGGCGGGTGTAGTCGGTCTCCGGGTGCAGCAGGGTCGCCCCGGTCGCGCCCTGTTCCTCGATCCGGCCGGCCCGCATCACCACGACGCGCTGGGCGAAGTGCTGGACGACGGCGAGGTCGTGGGAGACGAAGAGACAGGCGAAGCCCAGCTCGTCCTGGAGTTCGGAGATCACTTCGAGCACCGCCTCCTGCACGCTCACGTCGAGCGCGCTGGTGGGCTCGTCGGCGACCAGCAGCCGGGGCTCAAGGACCAGGGCGCGGGCCAGGCTGACCCGTTGGCGCTGACCGCCGGACAGCTCCCGGGGGGCACGCCGGGCCAGATCGGGCGACAGCCGGACCCGTTCGAGGACGGCGGCGACCTTGGCCTGGCGGTCCTTGGCGGAGAGCCCGCGGGCGTGCACCCTGAGCGGCTCGGCGACGCACTCGCCGACCGTCATACGGGCGTCCAGCGAGGCGACCGGGTCCTGGAGCACCACGCCGATACCGGCCCGCAGCGCCCGCCGGGCCCGGGCCCGGGCGCGCGCCAGGTCCGTGCCGAACAGCGAGGCGGTGCCGGAGTCCGGCCGGATCAGACCGAGCGCGACCCGGGAGGCGGTGGACTTGCCGGAGCCCGACTCGCCCACCAGGCCCAGGGTCTCGCCGGCGTGGACGGTGAGCGACACCTCGTCCAGAGCCCGTACGGCGCCTTTGCCGCGGCCGAACACCACCGAGACGTCACGGAGTTCGACGACCGGCTCGGTGTCCGGGCGTTCGGCGGGCGCCGCCGGTACCGGCGGGCCGGCCTCGGCGACCGTCAGCCGGGGCACCGCGGCCAGCAGCCGCTTGGTGTAGTCGTGGGACGGGCGGAGCAGCACGTCCTCGACCGGGCCGGTCTCCACGATCTCGCCGTCGTACATCACGGCGACCCGGTCGGCGAAGTCCGCGACCACGCCCATGTTGTGGGTGACCAGCAGGACGCCGGTACCGGTCTCGACGGCGAGGCGGCGCAGCAGGTCGAGGATCTCGGCCTGCACCGTGACGTCCAGCGCGGTGGTCGGCTCGTCGGCGATCAGCAGGGTGGGGTCGTTCGCGATGGCCATGGCGATGACCACGCGCTGGCGCTGTCCGCCGGAGAGCTGGAAGGGGTAGGCGCCGGCCCGCTTCTCCGGCTCGGGGATACCGACCTTGCGGAGGAGTCCGACGGCCTCGGCGGCGGCGTCCCTGGCGGACACCTCACGGTGGTTGCGGATCACCTCGGCGATCTGCCTGCCGATCCGGGTCAGCGGGTCCAGCGCGGTGGCCGGCTCCTGGAAGACCATGGTGACGGTCCGGCCGCGGAGCGCGGCCAGGTCGGCCTCACGGGCACCGACCATCTGATGGCCGGCGATGGTGGCACTGCCGGTGGCGCGGGCGTTGCCGTCCAGCAGGCCCATCGCGGCCAGCGCGATCGTGGACTTGCCGGAGCCCGACTCGCCGACCAGGGCGAGCGTCTCGCCGGGCCGTACGTGCAGGGAGACCCCCCGTACGGCAGGCACGTCGCCGGTCTCGGTGGTGAAGACGACACCGAGGTCGTCGAGTTCGAGAATCGGCCCGGCCTGCGGGGCGGCGGAGCCCTGGGCGGCGGTCATCCGCGTCCCCTCACGTCGAATGCGTCGCGGAGTCCGTCCCCGATCGCGTTGAACGCCCACACCACCAGGATGATGGCCAGGCCCGGCGGCAGGATGAGCCACCAGTAGCCGGAGTACGCGGCGGTGAGACCGGCCGAGAGCATGCCGCCCCAGTCGGTGGCCGGCGGCTGGACGCCCAGGCCCAGGTAGGAGACGTACGCGACCAGCAGGATGGCGTCGGCGATCTGGAAGGTGGCCGCGACGATGATGGTCGAGACCGAGTTCGGCAGGATGTGCCGGGTGATCGCCCGGGCGTGCGTTCCACCGATGGCCCGCAGGGTCAGGACGTAGTCGCGGTTCTTCAGGGTGAGTGTCTCGGCCCTGATCAGCCGGGACGGCATCAGCCAGGAGACGACGCCCAGGATGACGATCAGTCCGGTCGGGCCGGGGGTGGTGATGGCGGAGACCACCAGCAGGATGAAGAGCGCCGGGATGGCGATGCCCGCGTCCACGATCCGCATCATGACCGCGTCGATCCAGCCGCCCGCGTAGCCGGCGGCGGCGCCCCACAGGGTGCCGATCACGGTGGCCAGGATGCCCGCGGCGAGGCCGACGATCAGCGACACCTTGCCGCCGTACATCAGCCGGCCCAGCTCGTCGTGGCCGACGGCGTCGGTGCCGAGCCAGTGCGATCCGCTGGGGGCGAGGTTGACCTGTTCGAGCATCGTGTGGGTCTGGTCGGTGGAGTACACCAGCGGACCGACGAAGCAGAACAGGAAGAAGAAGACCACGACGCCGAGCCCGACCACGGCGAGCCGGTTGCGCAGGAAGCGCCGGACGGCGAGCCGGGAGCCGGACGCCGCGGTGGCGGCGGTGGCCTTGCCGGGCATCTGGTCCGGCTGGATGAGGGCGCTCATGCCCGGCCTGCCTTCACTCGGGGGTCGATGAGCCGCTGGACGATGTCGGCGAGCAGGGTGCCGATCACGGTGGCGATCGCGATGACCAGCACACAGCCCAGCAGGACCGGGTAGTCGGAGGACTGCGCGGCGGTCCAGAAGAGCAGGCCCATGCCGGGGTAGTTGAAGAGCTGCTCGACCACCAGGGCGCCGCCGAACAGCACCGGCACGTAGTAGCCGAGCATGGCGATCACCGGCGTCAGCGAGTTGCGGAACACATGCCGCCACAGGATGGCGCGGGAGCGGGAGCCGCCGGCCCGCGCCGTCCTGACGTAGTCCTCGGACAGGTTCTCCAGGGTGGCCGCCCGCATGTAGCGGCTGAACACCGCGATCATGGAGGCGGCGCCGGCGACGACCGGCAGCACCAGCGCCTGCGGATCGGCGAACACCTGGGCGAGCGTGTCCCCCTGGGGGGCCTGGGACGGGAACCACGGCAGCACCTGGCTGAACACCAGCACCAGGATCAGCCCGAGGAAGTACACGGGCGTGGAGTACGCGATGAAGCTCAGCGTCGTGATGACGTAGTCGACCGGCCTGTTGCGCCGGACGGCCTGCCACATGCCCAGCGGGACGGCCAGCAGAAGGCCGACGACCGCCGACAGGGCGGTGAGCACCAGGGTCTTGGGCAGCCGCTCGGTGATGAGCTGGGAGACCGGCTCGTTGAGGGTGTACGAGGTCCCCAGGTCGCCGTGGACCAGTTGATCGAGGTAGTAGAGGTACTGCACGGGCAGCGGCTTGTCGAGGCCCTGCTCGTGGTTGAAGGACGCGATCTGCTGCGCTGTGGCCTGCGGGCCGAGGATCCCGCGAGCGGGACCCCCGGGCAGGGCGTGCAGCAGACAGAAGACCACGATCGTCACGATGACGATCACCGCGACGGCCTGGAGGGCCCGTCGGAACAGGTACGTGGAAGTGGTCATGTGCTTTCCGGTCGCTTCGGCTCAGTGGTGCGCGGGGTCACGGCCGGGCCTACTTGTTGGTCCACTTCCACATGGCCGGGTGGAAGTTGGCGAGCGAGTCCTGGGCGAAGCCGCCCAGGCCGTTCTTCACCACGGAGACCTGGTAGTCCGGCTCCGGGAGCCAGATGACCGGGAGGTCCTTGGCCAGGGCCGCGCTGTACTCCTGCACCGCCTCGTCGGAGGAGGAGGTGGTGGTCTCGGTGATCAGCTTGTCCACCGCGGGGTTGGAGTAGTTGCCGAAGTTGGAGCCGCCGCCGGTGGCGAACAGCGCGTCACCGCTCGGGTAGGCGGGGAAGTACCAGCTGCCGGCGGTGCCGAAGAACGACAACTGCCACTTGCAGCCCGCGTCGTCGGGCTCGCACTGGCCGGACTGCGCGAGGACCGAGTTGACCGGGGCGGTCTTGATGGTGAAGCCGATGCCGCTCTTGGCGAACGACGACTGCAACGCGCTCATCATGTTGTCGGTCACGGTCGAGCCGGACTGCGAGAGCACCTGCATCTGGAACTTCGTGCCCTTGTCCACCCCGGCGCCGCACTGGTTGTCACCGGTGCCCGGCACGGTGCACACCATGGTGCCGCCCTGCTCGGTCCAGCCGTGGTCGCTCAGAAGCTGCTTCGCCTTGGTGGTGGAGAAGGGGTACGGGTTGTTCTTCTGCTCCGGCGAGACGAAGGACGAGCTCTGGCCCTGCGGGATGGGGCCGTAGGTCGGGACCGCGGTGCCGTTGAAGACGACCTTGGAGAGCGTGGCCTGGTCCACCGACATCTGGATCGCCTGGCGGGCGTAGAGCTGCTTGAAGACCGGGCCCATGGTGGGGTTGTTGAAGTTGTACGGCATGTACGTGATGGCCCAGCCGGACCACGGCTTCACCGAGTAGCCCTTGGCCGCGAACGACGACTTCTGACTGAGGTTCGTGGCGTTGATGTAGCCGTAGTCGACCGTGCCGGCCCGCAGCGCGTTCTCCTCGGCGTCCGTGGTGGTGAACGGCAGCAGGTTCACGTTCTTGATGCTGGCCTTGCCGCCGCCGTCGTACTTGGGGTTGGCGGTCAGCACGACCTTGCCGGCCGTGGAGAACGACTTGATGGTGTACGGGCCGCTGACCGTCTTCCAGAGCGGGTCGGTCGCGTAGCCGGAGATCTTCTTGGCGGAGTCGTTCAGATACGTCCAGACCTTCTTGGCGCCCGCGGGGGTGCGGTCGAGGTCCGAGACGGTGCCCGAGTCGCTCGTCTTGTCCCAGACGTGCTGGGGCATCACGCGGATCATGCTGAGCTGGTTGGCGAGCATCCACTGCTGGTTGTACGCCTTGTCGAAGGTGATCGTGAAGTGCGTGGGGTCGGCGACCTTCAGCGAGGTCCAGTTGTCCGGCGCCTTGCCCGGGCTGTAGCTGGCCCATTCGGCCTTGTTCGCCTTGACGAGGTTGAACCAGAACTCCATGTCCCGGGAGGTGATCGGCTTGCCGTCGCTCCAGTGCCGGTCGCCGAGCGTGACGGTGACACTCTTGCCGTCGTCGGCGAATTCGGCGGCGGTGGCCAGGGAGTTCTTTTTGTTCCAGCCGACCGTGCCGGTGGAACCGTCATAGGCGATCAGCGGCTCCCAAAGGGACTGGGATATCGAGGAGTTGTTGGTGTTCAGGTGCGCCGCGGTGCCGACCGGAAGTATCCAGTTCGGTGTGAAGTTCGCCGGCAGCGCGTAGTTG
The DNA here is from genome assembly GCF_042716895.1 of Streptomyces sp. NPDC058653. Classification (NCBI taxonomy): domain Bacteria; kingdom Bacillati; phylum Actinomycetota; class Actinomycetes; order Kitasatosporales; family Streptomycetaceae; genus Streptomyces; species Streptomyces sp. NPDC058653. The sequence continues at coordinate 6,296 of NZ_JBHXRM010000001.1, forward strand.
ATGGTGTCCGACGAGCCGGAGCCGGACGATGACGTACCGCCGCCGGAACAGCCTGTCAGCAGAGCGCCCGCGGTGGCAGCGGCGCCCGCGACGAGGGCCCAGCGGCGGCTGTTCGCCGTGTGACCAGGGAACATGATTCTCCTCAGAGTGAAAGGGCCCGCATGCGTCCCAGAGACCGGGGCGGGTGCCGCAGGACCGGCACTGCGTTCACGACAGCTAACGCCGGACACACCTGAGAAACAAAGCAAGAATTAGTAACAAGTAAGTTACTGCGAGTTCGAAGAAAGTCTTCCCGTCTCGATCGGCGCTCTTTTGTGGGTGCATTTGGATTGATTTGAGGAAGTTCGTGGACGGTTCACTTTCTTCACCGGACTCTTCCCCTCCATGAAGCGCGGGCATACTGTCGTCGCCATACACACCGTTGCGGAAGTTACTTCTTACATGACTGGAATAAGTGCTTGGGACGGCAAGGCCGCGAAAGGCACCTCAGCTCTCGCCGCGCGGGTCCTGGAACTCGTCGCGTCGGGCCAGGCCTCGTCGCGCGCCGAACTCGCCGGACTTCTCGGCGTCTCCGCCTCCACCATCTCGCTCAGCGTGGCCCAACTGGTGGAGCGCGGGCTCATCGCCGAGGAGGGCACCCAGTCCTCCACCGGCGGGCGCCCCCGTAAAGCGCTGAGACTGGGAAGCAACGACGAGTTCGCCGTCGCCGCCGACCTCGGCGGCCGGCACGCCCGGATCGGCGTCGTGCTGCCCGGCGGCGGCCTGACCGATGTCTCGACCGTCCCCTTCCTGATCGCCGACGGTCCCGAGGCGGCCCTGCCGCGGCTCGCCGAGACCCTGGAGGCGCTGGCCGAGCAGCGCGGACGGGACCAACTGCGCGGGGTCGGGCTCTCGCTGCCCGGACCGGTGGACATCGTGTCGGGCTCCGCCGTCATGCCGTCCCGGATGCCGGGCTGGAACCGCTTCCCCGTCACCGCCTGGCTGGAGGAACGCTTCGGTGTCCCGGCCGCCGTGGACAACGACGCCAACTGCATGGCGGTCGGCGAGCACACCGTACGGCCCGCGGAGTACCGGAAGACGATCATGGTGAAGATCGGCTCCGCGATCGGCGCCGGCGTCATGGTCGACGGACATCTCTACCGGGGCGCCACCGGGGCGGCCGGTGACATCACCCATATCCGGATCGGCGGCGGCGGCGACATCCCCTGCTCCTGCGGCAACACCGGCTGCCTGGAGACCGTGGCGTCCGGCGCCGCCCTGGTCCGCATCCTGCGTGAGCGCGGGGTCGACGTCAGCCGTCCGGAGGACGTGGTGCGGCTGGCCCTCGACGCCGACCCGGAGGCCACACGCGCGGTCCGCAGGGCCGGCGACTACCTCGGCCAAGTGCTCGCGGCCAACGTCAACTTCTTCAACCCGGACGCCGTCTACCTCGGCGGCATCCTCTCCACCCTGGAGCCGTTCGTCGCCGCCGTGCGCAGCCAGCTCTACGAGAGCTGCCACCCGCTGGTGACCGAACACCTCACCATCGAGCGGGCCAGCCTGGGCGCCGACGCGGGACTGGTCGGCGCCGGACAGTTCGCCCTGCAACGCGCCATGGCCCACGCCCTGCGCGGTGCGGGCGGCACCGAACCGGTCACCGAACGGTTCCGCGCCCCCGCGCCCCGCCACGCCTGACGCCCTGACCACTCACGCCTGATGCCTGACGCCCAACTCCCCCCGAGTCTCGAGGAGCCATGCCGCAATCCCGCACCGCCGCAGCCCGCCCGGTCATCGCCATCGCCGGTCTCGGCATCGAGTCGTCCACCTTCTCTCCCGCCCGCACCCGGGCCCCCGCCTTCCACCCCTCGCGCGGCGCCGACGTGCTGGACCGCTACCCGTTCCTGGCCCCCGGCGAGGAACTGCGCGAGGCGGCAGACTGGCACGGCGCCCTGGTCGGCAAGTCGCTGCCGGGCGGCACCGTCACCGCCGGCGCCTGGGCCGAGCTGACCGACGAGCTGATCGAGCGGCTCGCCGCGCTGCCCCGGCCGGACGGCCTCTGGTACGACATCCACGGCGCCATGACCGTGGAGGGCGTCGACGACGCCGAGGCGGTGCTCCTGGAACGTATCCGCGCCATCCTCGGCCCCGACGTGATCGTCTCCACCTCGATGGACCTCCACGGCAACGTCTCCCGCGAACTCGTCCACGGCAGCGACCTGATCACCTGCTACCGGATGGCCCCGCACGAGGACCACATGGAGACAAAGGAGCGGGCCGTCCGCAACCTCGTGGACCTGCTGGCCTCCGGCGCGCCCCGCCCGTTCAAGGCCTGGGTACCGGTGCCGGTGCTGCTGGCCGGCGAGCAGACCTCCACCCGGATCGAGCCCGCCAGGAGCGTGTACGCGGCCGTGGCCGAGACCGAGGCCGTCGACGGTGTGATCGACGCCGCGATCTGGGTCGGCTACGCCTGGGCCGACGAACCGCGCAACCGCGCCGCCGTGGTGGTCACCGGCACCGACCGGGCCGCCGTGTCGGCCGGTGCCGAACGCCTGGCCCAGGGCTTCTGGAAGGCCCGCGACGACTTCGACTTCGTCGCCCCCACCGGCACCTTCGACGGCATCCTGGACGAGGCCCTGGCCGGTGACCTGCGCCCGTACTTCATCAGCGACACCGGCGACAACCCGACCGCCGGCGGTGCCGGCGACGTGACCTGGGGCCTGACCCGGCTGCTGGACCGCCCGGAGTTCCGCGAGGACGACGGCCCGAACGTCATCTACGCCTCGGTGCCGGGACCGGCCGCCGTCGAGACCGCCGTCGCCGCCGGTGTCGGCGCCACCGTCACGGTCACCGCCGGCGCCGAGGTGGACGACCGGCACGCCGGCCCGGTCACCCTGACCGGAGTCGTGCACGCCGTCCGGCACGGCGACCGCGACGCCGAGACCGAGGTCGTCGTCCGGGTCGGCGGCGTGTACGCGATCCTCACCAAGCTCCGCAAGCCCTACCACCACGAGCACGACTTCACCGACCTGGACCTCGACCCGCGCGGCGCCGACATCGTGATCGTGAAGATCGGCTACCTGGAGCCCGAGCTCTTCGACATGTCGGTCGGCTGGAAGATGGCGCTCACCCCCGGCGGTGTGGACCAGGACCTGGTACGCCTCGGCCACCACCGCATCCGCCGTCCGATGTTCCCCTTCGACCGCGAGATGGGCGACCCGGACCTGTCGGCACGCCTCATACCCGCCTGCGACCAGCCCCTCGGCGGGGACGACGAATGAGCGCACGACCAGCCCTGGAGATCGCCGTCACCTCACCGGCCGGCGCCCGCGCCGCCCGCGAGAACGGCGCCGACCGGGTCGAGCTCTGCGCCGCCCTGGAGCTGGGCGGCCTGACCCCGTCGGCGGCCCTGGTGGAGGCGGTCGCCCGGGAGGGGGTGCCGGCGCACGTGCTGGTCAGATGCCGGCCCGGCGACTTCGTCCATACCGCGGAGGAGATCAGGCTGATGGCCGCCGAGGTGCGGTCCGTCATCGCCTCCGGCGCCAGTGGCGTGGTGATCGGCGCGCTGACCGCCGACGGCGACCTGGACACCGTGGCGGTCGCCCGGCTCGTCGAAGCGGCCCGCGCGTCCGGGCGCCCGGTGGACATCACACTGCACCGCGCCGTCGACCAGTCCGCCGACCCGGTGGCCACCGCCGCGCTGCTGCCCTCGCTCGGCCTCACCCGGGTCCTCACCTCGGGCGGCGCCCCCACCGCCGCCGAGGGGCGGGAGACGATCGCCGCGATGGCCGCCGCCGCACCCGGGTTGCAGGTGATGGCCGGCGGCGGGGTCCGCCCCGCCGACATCCCGTCCCTGCTCTCCGCCGGAGCCTCCGCCGTCCACCTCTCCGCCAAGACCAGGGCGCTGCCCCTGCGGGGAGGCCGCTGGATACCGCTCGGCGCCGGGGGCGCGTCCGCCGAGCAGGACACCCACTTCGTCACCGATCCCGAAGTGGTGGCCGAGGCACGTCGGGCGATGGAGGGCGAAGGGCGGGGCCCCGCGCCGGGGTAGGCACTCGCCGCGGATCGGGCCGCTGCGCTCAGAGCCTCAGTAGGTGAGGACCACCCGGAAGGCCCGCAGGTCGTTCTGTGAACCCGTCACCGTGATGATGCCCCAGCCTCCGTGGGACGCGGGGGTGACCGTGGCGTCCAGCCGGCAGGCGGAGTCGAATTCGACGTACCGGTCGTACGTGGTGCTGATGGTGCGGGGGAGCGGGTGGCCGGGCCCCGTGATGGTGTGGGCGGCCTGGGTGGCCGCCTCGATCAGGACCAGGCCGGGAACATGGTCGACCGGGTGGTCGTAGAACGTCTTGTTGCGCGTGTCCACGCGGAGTTGCCAGCTGTTCGTCCGTGGCGCGGGCTGGCAACGGGTCACCGGTGAGGACCTATCCCATGGAGAGCCCGTATGGGTCAGCTCGTTCGGCGACGCCACCCGCCAGGTCAGGGAGTACCGTAGGGGCCGAGTCGTCCTCGCCGGCGACGCCGCCCACTTCCATCTGCCCGCCGGCGGCCAGGGGATGAACACCAGCATCCAGGACGCCGTGAACCTCGGATGGCCCGCCTGCGCCCCTTCAGTTGCTCCATGCCCGAACAGCTCATCCCGATCGCCAACAAACCGGTCCTGGAACACGTCGTCGAAGGCATCCGGGACCTCGGGGTCCGGGTGAGCTACATCCCCCAGGACGAACCCCGGGGGCCGGCCCACTGCGTGTCGATCGCCCGGACCTTCCTCGGCGACGACGACTTCGTGATGTATCTCGGGGACAACACGCTCCCCGACGGCGTCCACGACCTCGCCGCGGAGTTCCGCGCCGCGCGCCCGGCCGCCCAGGTCGTCGTGCACAAGGTGGCCGACCCCCGTGCCTTCGGCGTCGCCGAACTGGACACCGACGGCACGGTTCTGCGTCTCGTCGAGAAGCCCGACGAGCCCCGGAGCGATCTCGCCCTGGTCGGCGTCTACTTCTTCACCCCGGCCGTCCGCCGGGCCGTCGCGAGTATCGAACCCAGCGCCCGGGGGGAGCTGGAGCTCACCGACTCCGTCCAGTGGCTGCTCACCGAGGGCCACCGGGTGGACGCCCGCGAGTACCGCGGCTACTGGAAGGACACCGGCCGCGCCGAGGACGTCCTCGACTGCAACCGGTATCTGCTCCGTGACCTGGAACCGGGCATCCTCGGCAGCGTCGACGCGGCCAACGACGTGGGCTCCCAGGTCCGCGTCGAAGCCGGCGCCAAGGTCGGCGCCTCCCGGATCGAGGGCCCCGCGACCGTCGACATCGGTGACCGTACGAGCACCTCGCACCGGCTCGTCGTCGGAGACCACACCCGGATCGAGGTGGCGGCATGAGATTCCTCGTCACAGGCGGCGCCGGATTCATCGGCTCGCACTACGTCCGCACCCTCCTCGACGGCGGCTACCCAGGCTACGAAGGCACCCACGTCACCGTCCTCGACAACCTCACCTACGCCGGCAACCGCGCCAACCTCCCGGCCGAGGACCCCCGGATGGACTTCGTCCGGGGCGACGTCTGCGACTTCGCGCTGCTGCGCGAACTGCTGCCCGGCCACGACGCCGTCCTCCACTTCGCCGCCGAATCGCACGTCGACCGCTCCCTCGAATCCGCGGCCGACTTCATCCGTACCAACGTCGGCGGCACCCAGACACTGCTGGACGCATGCCTCGCGACCGGCGTCGAACGGGTGGTGCACGTGTCCACCGACGAGGTGTACGGCTCGATCGAGACGGGCTCCTGGACGGAGAGCTGGCCGCTGCTGCCGAACTCCCCGTACGCGGCGTCCAAGGCGGCGTCTGACCTGGTCGCCCGCTCCTACTGGCGCACCCACGGCCTGGACCTGTCGATCACCCGCTGCTCCAACAACTACGGGCCCTACCAGCACCCCGAGAAAGTCATCCCGCTGTTCGTGACCAACCTGCTGGAAGGCCTCCAGGTCCCCTTGTACGGCGACGGGCGCAACATCCGCGAATGGCTCCACGTCGACGACCACTGCCGGGCCATCCAGCTCGTCCTCACCCAGGGCGGCGCCGGGGAGATCTACAACGTCGGCGGCGGCAACGAACAGACGAACCGCGCCCTCACCGACATGCTCCTGCGACTCTGCGGCGCCGACGCCGACATGGTCCGCCGGGTCCCCGACCGCAAGGGCCACGACCTGCGGTACGCGCTCGACGAGAGCAAGATCCGCGAGGAGCTCGGGTACGCCCCGCGCGTGCCGTTCGACCGGGGACTGGCCGACACCGTCGCCTGGTACCGCGACAACCCCGGCTGGTGGAAGGCCGTCAAGCACCCCGGCGGCGACACGGCGTCGTACGTGACCGGTACCGTCCTTCCCGTCGACGGTGGCTACGTCAACCGCTGAGCCGCCGCGCCGCCGGGAGGACCCAGGCCTGGCCCGATCGATCGTGGTCGATCGATCGGGCCACGGTTCGGCGGCGAGGCACGGGCCGGGTGGTACGGAGCGGGGCGAGCCGGGCGCATGGTGCCGTCCGGTCAGCCCGCCTGCGGCAGGAACTGGCGCCGCATCAGCTCCTGGACCGTGCGGGCGGCGACCCAGGCGACGAACGCGCTGATCGCGGCCAGGAGGATGAACGTGTACGCGGTGTCACCGCTGGGACGTTGCAGACCGTTCCAGTGCAGCGCGGTGGTGACGACGGCGGTGAGGGAGAAGACGAAGGCCCAGATGCTGGGGCCGAAGGGGAGACGCAGATAGGCGGGCAGCAGTCTCAGCTGGGCGATGACGATCAGGACCGCGTAGCCCGCCAGGAAGGCCGCGATCGAGTCCACCCGGTCACCGTTGATGGCGAAGAAGGCGATGCTCCCGACGGTGGGGGGCGCCATCTCGATGGCCACCGTAGGCAGCAGGGCAGCGGGCAGCGGCGGCCGGAAGAAGAGCCTTCCCATGATCATCGAGCCGAGTACGAACCAGCAGAGGATGCCGAGCCCGAACAGCGCCTCGGCCACCCGGAACTGGCCCACCGTGGCCGTCGCCTCGGCGGCGATGAGTCCGCCGGCGACGGTGGGGAGGAAGTAGCCGGGGTGAAGTTTGTCGATGTCGAGCGGCCCGTAGATCCACTGCCCGGTGAACCAGCCGCCCAGCGCGACGGTCAGGAAGACGAAGAGGTCCACCAGGACCTTTCCGGCCGTCGGCGCGTAGGGGAACAGCCCTTGCGACGCCAGGAGCATCGGCGTGATCACGGCGAGGGAGGCGAAGGGGCCGGCGACGTTGTCGAGCAGGTCGGCCTTGAGGCGCCCGGGGGTGGACAGGGCGTAGCGCAGGTAGGCCGCCACCGCGAGCAGCCAGACGATCGCGGCGATGATCAGGAGCGTGTTGCCGAGCCAGAAGGGGACGTGGTTCTGCTCCGCCGCGAGGATCCAGCAGCCGGCGAGACCGGCCAGACCGAAGGGAATGCTGAAGATATTGAGCGGAATCTTCCATTTGTCCATGGATGACCTCCTTAGGGGCTGCTGAGTGTCTACGGAGATGTTCGTCGCTTCGGGAGGCGGGAGGCCGTACTGACACGGCGGCGTCGGCGGGCTCCTGGGGGACGCGTCGCGAGGTGCCCGGCACCGCTCAGCGGTAGTCGGGGTTGGGGTAGTCGCCCTCGCAGCCGGCGTCCCACTCGGTGCGCTGGTTGCCGTACGCGGGCATGCCACCGGAGCGTTTGAGCATGGCCGCGACATGCAGCAGGTTCCAGGCCATGAACGCGGTGTTGCGGTTGGTGAAGTCGTTCTCGGGGCCGCCCGAGCCGGGGTCCAGATACGACGGGCCGGGCCCCGCCGCCCCGACCCAGCCCGCGTCCGCCTGGGGCGGAATGGTGTAACCGAGGTGTTGCAGGCTGTAGAGGACGTTCATCGCACAGTGCTTCACACCGTCCTCGTTACCGGTGATGAGGCAGCCGGCGGCGCGCCCGTAGTAGGAGTACTGGCCCTTGTCGTTGAGCAGGCTCGAACATCCGTAGAGGCGTTCGATCACCCGCTTGGTCACCGAGCTGTTGTCGCCGAGCCAGATCGGTCCGGCGAGTACGAGGATGTCCGCCGCCATCACCCGCTCGTACAGGGCGGGCCAGGCGTCGGTGGCGAAACCGTGCTCCGTCATGTCCGGGTAGATGCCGGTCGCGATGTCGTGGTCGACCGCCCGGATCACCTCCGTGGCGACGCCGCGCTCCTCCATGATCCCGCGGCTCCTGTCGATCAGCCCCTGGGTGTTGCTCCGCTCCGGAGACGGCTTGAGGGTGCAGTTGATGTACAGCGCGGTCAGGTCGTCGAAGCGGTAGGCGTCAGCTGTCTGGCCGGCGGTGGATGGCGGCGCTCCCATGGACGGGCTCCTCGGACGGGACTCCTGGTCGGACGGTCTGGCGGTCGGACGGTCTGGCGGTCGGACGGTCTGGCGGTCGGACGGTCTGGAGGTCGGACCTTCGGTCGGTGGCTGATGATCGGGCCGGGCGGTCGGCGGGCGGGCCCGGCCGGTCTCGGCGCAGCGTCTCCCACGGGTCCCCCGGTCCCGACCGGCACCGCGCCCCAAGCCCGGCCGCGTCAGCCGCACGAGTGGCCGCAGTCACCCTCCTGGCGGACGATGGAGAGGGGGCTCGGCGCGGGGGAGGCCCCGGGACGTCCTGCACCGACAGGAGCCGATCATGAAGAAGCAGCACAATCCGCGGAACGCCCCCGTCGAGACCACCGCTCGCGGGCGTGCCGTGCTGAACAATCCGCTGCTGAACCGGGGCACCGCCTTCACGCTGCCGGAGCGCGAGGAGCTCGGCCTGGTGGGTCTCGTGCCACCGCGCGTGCTGCCCCTGGAGCAGCAGGCGGCCCGTGCGTACAAGCAGTACTCGGACCAGCCGAACGACGTGGCCAGGAATGTCTACCTCGCGGCGCTCCGCGACCGTAACTGCGTGCTGTTCTACAGGCTCATCGGCGACCACCTGGAGGAGATGCTCCCGATCGTCTACACACCCACGGTCGGTACGGCGATCGAGCGCTACAGCAACGAGTACCGGCGCCCCCGCGGTGTCTATCTGTCGGTGGACACACCCGAGGCCGTCGAGGGCTCGCTGCGCGCCGTGGGCCTGGGCCCGGACGACGTGGACCTGATCGTCGCCACCGACGGCGAGGCGATTCTCGGCATCGGCGACTGGGGCGTGGGCGGTATCGACATCGCGGTGGGCAAGCTCGCCGTCTACACGGCCGCCGCCGGAATCGATCCGCGCCGCACGGTGGCCGTGATGCTCGATGTGGGCACCGACCGCCAGGAGTTGCTGGACGACCCGTTCTATCTGGGCAACCGGCACAAGCGCGTCGACCGGTCCACGTACGACGCCTTCATCGACGCCTACGTGGTCGCCGCCACGAAGCTGTTCCCCAACGCCCTGCTGCACTGGGAGGACTTCGGCCCGGACAACGCGCGTCGCATCCTGGACCACTACCGCGACGAGGTCTTCACCTTCAACGACGACATCCAGGGGACCGGCGCCGTCAATCTCGCCGCCGTCCTCTCGGGGGTCAGGGCCGGCGGCGTCCCGCTGACCGAGCACCGCGTGGTGATCCTCGGGGCCGGCACCGCGGGCATCGGAGTCGCCGACCGGCTGTGCGACGCGTTCATGTCCGCGGGACTGTCGGAGCGGGAGGCCGTCGCGCGTATCTGGGCCGTCGACCGTCACGGTCTGCTCATCGAGGGCCAGAAGGACCTGCGCGACTTCCAGACCCGCTTCGCCCGGCCCGCCGACGAGGCCGACGGCCGGCAGCGCGACGGACAAGTGGGCGGTGTCGCGCTCGCCGAGACCGTACGCCGGGTGCGCCCGACCATTCTGATCGGCACCTCGGGACAGGGCGGCGCCTTCACGGAGGAGATCGTGCGCTCGATGGCCGCGCACACCCCGCGACCGATCATCCTGCCCATGTCCAACCCCACACGGCTGGCCGAGGCGACCCCCGCCGACCTGCTGGCGTGGACGGACGGCCGGGCCCTGATCGCCACGGGCAGCCCGTTCGACCCCGTCGAGCACGACGGCACGCTGTACGAGATCGGCCAGGCCAACAACGCGCTGGTCTTCCCGGGCCTGGGGCTCGGCGCCATCGTCGCCGGCGCGCACCGGGTCACCGACCACATGCTCGCGGCGGCGGCCCACGCGGTGGCGGACCAGATCGACGACCTCGCCGACGGCGACCCGATCCTGCCCCGTGTCGACCAGCTGCACGGGACGTCCGCCGCGGTCGCCGCCGAGGTCGCCCGCGCCGCGGCCGAGGACGGTGTCGCCGGCGGAACGGTCGACGAGACCATCCACGACCGCGTCGTCGCCGCGATGTGGCAACCCGTCTACCGGCCGATCAAGGCCGTATGAGAGGCGGGCGGCGGGGGATCAGGAGCAGGCCCGGCGGTACGCCCGCCGGCCGGGACCGTACGGGAGGGACGACCCGGACGACAGGAAGGAAGCCACGATGACCAACCATCCGGGGCCTCTGACGGACACCGTGCTCGACCGCGTGGCGTGCGCGTCGCTGGTCGACGCCATGGGCCGTGTCCACGAGCACCGCGCGCACCTCCTCAGCCTGGTCAGCCCGGCGCCACGGAGACTGTTCGGCCCGGTCGCCACGATCGCGTATCTCCCCTACCGCGACGACATGCCGCACGCCGAGTTCGGAGATCTCTACTCCCAGGCGATGGTCGGCCGCCGGGCGGGCACGGTGCTGGTGCTGTCGAGCGGGGGCTACCCCGACGTCTCCCACGGCGGCGGCACCAAGCTCTCCCACCTCGAACACAGCGGCGCGGCGGGAGTTCTGGCGGACGGCCGCCTACGGGACTTCGACCAACTGGCCGACTACGGGTTCGCGACCTGGTGCCGGGGAGAGGCGACCCTGGCGGGCGGGGAAACGGCCATGCCGTTCGCCGCGAACGTCGCGGTGGAGGTGGGCGGCGTCAGCGTGTTCCCCGGGGACTATCTGTACGCCGACGCCAGCGGAGCGGTCGTGATCCCCGCCGGAAGCCTGGAGCGGGTGATCGACGAGGCCCTGAAGGTCGAGGCCGAGGACGCGGGCTTCGCCCAGGAGATCGCCGCCCAGGAACGAGCGGCCCGGTGAAACACCCCTTGACCCCCTTTCTTACGGGAGCGGGCTCCGCTGTCAAAGGCCGGCTGCCGCAGAGAGCCTCACATAAAGAGGAAGTGGAAACATGTGTACAGGTGGTGCAGCAAGTGACCACGCGCCTCGGGTCCTGCACGACTTCGAGCCGCGCACGCGTATGCCCCTGGAGCCGGTCGACTCGGTGACCGTCACCACGCTGATGGACAACTACACCGACCGGATCCTGGCCGATCAAGGCCCCGCACGCCGATTGCCACCGGTCACCGGGGTTCCCGCGTCGACCATGGTGGAGGAGTCCGTACCCGGTTCACTGATCGCCGAGCACGGGTTCTCCGCCCTTGTCACCGTGGTCAAGGACGGGCATGAGCACCGCTTTCTCTTCGACGCCGGCACCAGCCCCGACGGTGTCGTGGACAACATGCGGAGTCTGCGGATCGATCCGGCCTCCATCGAGGCGATCATCTGTAGCCACGGGCACTTCGACCACACCACCGGGCTCGACGGCCTGGTCCGCGCGCTTGGTGGCAGCGTCAATCTTCCGGTGCTCATCCACCCGCACTTCTGGCGCAGCCGCCGGATGGTCCTGCCGGGTGCCGAACCCATGAACCTCCCCACCACCAGCCGCAAGGCTCTCGAAGGCGCCGGGTTCGAGGTGATCGAGGAGCAGCAGCCGAGCTTCCTCTTCGAGGGGTCGGTCCTGGTCACCGGGGAAGTCCCGCGGACCACCGGTTACGAGCCCGGCTTCCCGCCGCAGCAGGCCCGGATCGGCGGGAAGTGGGAGCCCGATCCCCTCGTGCTGGACGACCAGGCGCTGATCGTCGACGTCCGGGACAAGGGGCTGATGGTCCTGACCGGGTGCGGCCACGCCGGTGTGGTGAACATCTGCCGGTACGCCCGGCGCCTCACCGACGACCGGCCCTTGCACGCGGTCGTCGGCGGATTCCATCTCAACGGGCCGGTGTTCGAGTCCCTGATCCCCCGAGTGCTCGCGGATCTCGGCGAGATGACGCCGTCCGTGCTCATTCCCGCCCACTGCACTGGCTGGCGCGCGGAGCACGCGATGGCGACGGAGTTCGGTGATGCCTTCATCCCCAACACGGTGGGCACCGCGGTCACTCTCTGACCGAAGGCAGGAAGAGGACCGCGTCGAAGTCCGTGAACGTGCCGGGGGAGAGCGGGAAGTAGCCGGGGTTGTCGGTGGTGCGCGTCGTCAGACCGGGGAATCCCGCCGCCAGCTCCCTCAGTTCCGCGACGGGCACGAGACGGCTCTCGGTCGTTGTCGAGGCCAGCAGCAGGCCTTCCAAGGTGTTCGGCGGTGGCTCGGCGATGCCCGCGTGGGGCGCCGAGCCGACGGCCGTGGCGATGACCACGTACTCGGAACCGTACGTGCGGGCGAGGTGCGCGCCGGCCGGGACCCAGGGCACGTCCATGGGGCCGATCCGCATCCGCGCCGGGTCGCGTCGCAGATGCTCGTTCTGGGCGAACACCAGAACGGGACCGTTGCCGTCCTCGCGGACCGTGAGCGCCCGCAGGTTGGCCGCCATCATCGCGTCGCGTACTCCGAGACCGCGCTCAAGCCGCTCGTTCGGATCGGTCCGGGCCAGGACCGCGTGGTACGCGAGCAGGCCGGCGGCGGTACGGGCGCCGAGTTCCGCTTCACGCAGCGCCTCCGGGGAGCAGGTCGCGGCGATCCGGGGTGTCTGGGACATGAGCAGCCAGCCGAGGTCGTCGGTGATCACCCGTAGCTCACCCGCCTCGGGCGTATCGCCGACCGCCTTCGAGGGATCCATGATCACCTCGGGGTCGGTCCATCGCTCCTCGTCGCCGATCAGAGCCTCGATCCGGCTCCATCGGTGGAGTACCGGCTCGTCGTTGGCCCCGAGGAAGGTGTGCAGCAGGCGCAGGGACTCCCGGGGGCTCTGCGCCCCGCTGTGCTCCATCGGCGCGTCGATCCCGGCGAAACGCACGCGCGGTTGTGCTCGCGCATCCACTCCACCATCGCGCGGTTCCCCGGCGCCGCGCCGAACCCATGGCTGATTCCGTCGGCCATCACCCGGTCGAGGTCACCGCCGCCGCCGAGGACGTAGGCGTCGACCAGGCGCCCCGCGAGACAGTCCGACTCCAACGCCACGCACCGGCAAGCCCCTTGGCCGACTAGCCCCCGCAGGAGGTCGTTGCGCAGACGGAGAAAGGTCTCCTCACCATGGAACGGCTCGCCGAGTGCCAGCAGCCGGGGCCGCCGCACGGCCCGGTCGTCGAGGAACCGCCCGACCGCCGCGTACATCGATTCGTCATGTGCCATCACCTCGATGGTATCTTTGACGTTTCGGTTGAGGGTTGGGCATGATTCCTGGGGAGTCATCGCTCCGTACCCTCAATCCGGGGGCGACACCGGGGAGGGAACCGCATGAGGCCCGTGGACCTGGCCCGGCCGCACGGGCTGTCCGGCCAGGCGATCCGTAACTACGAAGCGGCCGGCATCCTCCCCGCCGCCGAGCGCACCGCCTCCGGCTACCGGCGCTACACGAGCGTGCACGTCGCCGCCCTGCGGACCTTCGTCGCCCTCGTCCCGGCCCACGGCCACGCCGCTGCCCGGTCGATCATGGAGCTGGTCAACACCGGCCGTACGGAAGAGGCGCTCATCGTCATCGACCGCGGCCATGCCGAACTGCTCACCGACCGGCGGACGTTGGACTCGATCGAGCAGGCGCTCACGGAACTGACCCGGCCCCAGCCCCGGCCCGAGCCTCGGACCCGGGACGAGCGGCCCGCACCTCGCGGCACCACCACGATCGGCGCCCTCGCCCATCGGCTCGGCCTGCGGCCCGCGACTCTGCGGCGGTGGGAACGGGCCGGCCTGCTCCACCCGCGACGGGACACCGCCACCGGGTACCGGACGTACTCACCCGCCGACGTCCGCGACGCCCATATCGTCCACCAACTGCGCCGCGGCGGATACGTACTGGCCCAGATCGCGCCGCTCCTCGCCGAACTGGGCGACGTCACCTCCCCCGCCTCCGCCGCGTCGGCGATCGCCGAGCGTCGCCACCGTCTGCACACACGCGCCCTCGCCATGCTGAAGGCATCCGCCGAGATGGGTGAGTATCTGCACGAGCGGAGCCGGTACACGGACGACGGCTGATGCACCGGCGTGCACTCGCGGAGGCTTTTCACGCTCCCCCGAACGGCGCACACGCCGTTGGGCTCCGCTCATCAAGATCAATAGCCTGACGCCCGGCGCGTGACCACGCGCCTCCCAGGCGAGTGAAGGCGAGCGACCCAGTGAGACTCCCGATGTTGCGGCGCACGGCCCGGCTCGGCGCGGTGGCCGCGCTGCTGACGATGCTCGGCACCGCCCCGGCCGACGCGGCCGAGGAGTGGCGGAAGGTGGGCGGCGACGCCCGGAGCGGTGTCAGCGGTGTCGCGTACGAAGGCCGTACCGAGGACGGCGCCGGGGTACGCGTACTCGTCGTCCACGACAACAAGCGCTCCGGGCAGGCGCGACTCTCCCGGATCACCCACCGGGATGCCTCCACCGACGTCACTCCCCTCACCTGGGACGGCGCCGAACCCGTCGACCTGGAGGCCGTCGAGGCCGTTCCCGGGATGCCGGGGGAGTATCTGGCGCTCGCCGCCCGCGGCATCGTGTACCGCCTGAAGGTCACCGACTCCACGGCGACCGTCGTCGAGTACGCGCCCCTGCCGGCGATCGGCGAGGGCGACGACTTCGAGAGCTTCGAGCTCGTGTCCCAGAACGGGAGGACGGCCGCTCTCTGGGCGGACCGCGGAGCGGGGGCGGACCGTCCCGCCACGCTGTACGCGGCGTCCTTCACCTTCGCCACCTGGGGGCAGCCGCAGTTCGCCGGCGTGACGCGAAGGGCCTATCGGGCGGCGTACCCGACGGACGAGAGGACACGCCACATCTCCGACATCTCGGTGACCGACTCCGGCCGGATCCTGCTGAGTTCGGCGTCGGACGAAGGTGACGACGGACCGTTCGACTCCGCGGTGAGCGACGCGGGCCGCGTGACCGTGTCTACGGCAGGGCGGGTACGGATCGCGCTCGCCCAGACCCCGGCGGTGCTGGGCACGTTCCCCGAGTTCAAGATCGAGGGCGTGGAGTGCCTGCCGGGATCGGGCGAGGCATTCCTCGGCACCGACGACGAGAACCGTGGGGGATACGTACGGACCATGCCGTACTGCGGCAACTGACAGCCCGTCAGAGCACCTGACAGGAAGGACGGGACGAGCCCACCAGGCCCGTCCCGTCCCGTCCGTCACCTCAGTGACTCAGCGAATCAGCGGTTCAGCGACGCACACCGCACGTCGCCGTCGCCGTCCGCGACGGATCGCTCTCCGACCGCGCCGTCAGCGTCACCTTCCCCGTGCGGGCGGCGCCGTGGCCCGCCGCCACCGCGACCTCGACCTCGGTGGAACGGCCGGCCTCCGCCGTGGCCAGCCGGTTGGGCAGCCCCACCCGCCACTTCTTCCCGTCGACCCGCGCCGACAGCCGGTAGACGTCCGACTTCTGATGGCTCGCCGTCGAACCGCTCGCGCCACGCCCGGTGTTGGTGAGGTCGAACCGGCACGTGGTCCCCTTGCCGTCCGGCTTCCCGTCGGGGCTGCCGTGCTTCAGGGCCACGCCCCGCTTCTGCGGCCCCGACCCGTCGAGCGACCTGACGGCGATGACGTAGGACAGCTCGCCCTTCCGGTTCACCCGCTTGTCGATGACGTAGAAGTGCAGCCGGTTGGCGTGGTCGACGTACTCGTACTCGCTCCCCGAGTCCGTCCCGGCGTGGAACAGCCCGTCGTTGAGCTGCCGGTAGTCCCCGACGGACCGCATCACGGGTGTGCCGTCCGGCTTCGTGTAGTCGGCCATGCCGATGTCCTGCGGATTGGCGTCGACCATCCAGCTGAAGCAGAGATATCCGCAGCTGTTGTTCTCGTTGTCGAAGGGCTTGTTCCTGGTCAGCATCACCCCGTTGTCCGGGGTGAACGAGTCGGTGCCGATGCGCTGCACCGTCTCGATGGTGTAGTCGGTGAAGCCCGGCCCCGCGCACATCGGGTCCTTCGCGACGTCGCACGCCGGTGTGCGGTCCTTGCCCAGATCGATACGGACCCCCTGGAGGGCGTTCTTCTGCACGGCCGCGGTACGGGCGCGGACCTCGAACACCGCCGGGCCCGCCGTCCTCAGCGCCTCGGGGTCGAGGGCGAGGACCTGCTCGTCGTCGATGAAGCCGAGCTTCGTCCTCGTACGCAGCGTGTGCCCGGCGGGCATCGAGGCGCCCTGTGTCGCGGGCACCTGCCAGCGGTTGTGCGGGCCGCCGGGGCCGTTGAACGAGCCGCGGTCCATACCGTCGAAGGGGCCGGTGCCCGAGCGGTGGTACGGCTGTACATACGGGTTGTTGGCGTTGTCGCCGATGTCGAACGTGTGGGTGATCTCGTGGGTGATCGTCCCCGAGCTCTCCCCCTGCCGGATACCCGAGTTGCCCCAGAGCTGCGAACCCGCCTTCCACGAGGTCCACTCGGTGTAGCGGCCCCGGACCCAGTTCGGCAGCGACGGGTCGGGCGGGCCCCACTCGTCGGGGATGTCCTCCTTGTTCTGGAACATCATCTCGCCGAACTCCTGCCAGACGGACGTCTCGTCGTAGCCGGCGTAGAGACGGAAGACCCGGTCGTACGACTCGGCCTCCTCCTCGCCGACGTCGTCGAGCCACATCGGGTCGATGTCGTCCTCGATCGAGCCGTCGCAGCTGTGCCCGGCGGGACAGCCCTCGCCCTCCTGGCCGATGTCGTTGACGCCGTACTCGTACGACGCGCGCGGGGCGCGGTAGGGCGAGAAGGGGACGAACTCGACGCCTATCCGGCCGTCGGTCTGTTCCATCCAGTACTCGTTGACGGTGTGCCCGTGGTTGAGCTCGCTCGGCTTGTTCCAGAAGTCCGCGTAGAACTGGGCGATCCGGGCGCGCGGCACCGGATCGATCTGGGGGTTCTTGAACACGTCGCTGCCCTTGGGCAGCGTCATCACGAAGGGCTGGTCGGGGAAGTCGACGGCCAGCACCGCGATCCTCAGCTTCTTCTCGGTCGGCCGGCGCTCAGGATCGGCCCAGTCCGTACCGGGCACGGCCCGGTAGTCGCTCCAGGTCATGTCCTGCTGGTCCTGCCAGTTCTGCGGGTCGAGGGGCGCGAACGGATCGCCGCGCCCCTCCTTGCCGGCCGTGGCGGAGCCGGGCGCCGTCGTCACGGCTCCCGCCCCCGCCCCCGCTCCGGCGCCGGCGGCGAGCAGCGCGGCGGTCAGCGCGACCGCCACCACCAGCCGTTTACGTTGTCGGGCTGAGCGCATGGGAACCCCTTCTCAGAGAACGAAGCCGTTCGGGAACGGATCCGCGGGATCCAGCAGGTAGTTGGCCGTTCCGGTGATCCACGCGCGACCCGAGAACTCCGGCACCACCGCCGGCAGGCCCGCGACCTCGCTCGTCCCCAGCAGCCGCCCGGTGAACCGGGTGCCGATGAAGGACTCGTTGACGAACTCCGTGTCCAGCGCCAGCTCGCCCCGGGCGTGGAGCTGTGCCATCCGCGCGCACGTACCGGTGCCGCACGGTGAGCGGTCGAACCAGCCGGGCTGGATGGCCATGGCGTTGCGGGAGTGCCGGGCGTCCGAGCCGGGCGCCAGGAACTGCACGTGCTTGCAGCCGCGGATCGTCGGGTCCGCCGGGTGCACCGGCGGATGGTGCGCGTTGACGGCGTCCGAGATCGCCAGGCCCGCCGCCAGGATGTCGTCCTTGCGCGCCCGGTCGAAGGGCAGCCCGAGGGACGCCAGGTCCACCACGGCGTAGAAGTTGCCGCCGTACGCCATGTCGTACCGGACCTCGCCCAGACCCGGCACGGTCACCTTCGCGTCGAGCTCCAGCGCGAACGCGTCCACGTTGCGCAGCGTGACCTTCTCGGCCACACCGTCGCGTACCGCCACGCGGGCCTCCACCAGCCCGGCCGGGGTGTCGAGACGTACGACCGTCTCGGGCTCGGTGACCGTCACCATCCCGGTCTCCACCAGGACGGTCGCCACCCCGATCGTCCCGTGCCCGCACATCGGCAGGAAGCCGCTGACCTCGATGTACAGGACGCCCCAGTCCGCGTCCCGACGGGTCGGCGGTTGCAGGATCGCGCCGCTCATCGCGGGATGCCCGCGAGGCTCGTCGACCAGGAAGCGCCGCAGCGGGTCCAGACGCTCGATCGCGTAGGTCCGGCGCTCGGCCATCGTGTCGCCCGGGACCGGTGCCACGCCGCCGGTGACCACGCGCGTCGGCATGCCCTCCGTATGGGAGTCGACCGCGCTGATCGTCCGTACGCTGCGCATCAGACCGCCTGCCGCTCGCCGTCCGTGGCGGTGCCCGGAGCCCCTGCGGCCTCCGCGGCCAGGAAGTCGATCGCCTGACGCATCTCGGCGGTGATCAGCTCCCGGTGCGCGGGGATCAGCGGGCCGCGCGGCGGGCGGCACGGGCCGCCGTAACGGCCGACCATCTCCATACCGAGCTTGATCGCCTGGACGAACTCGGTACGCGAGTCCCACCGGAACGCCGCGACCAGCGGCCGGTACAGGGCGCGTGCCTCCTCCAGCCGTCCCTCCGTGGCGAGTCGGAACAGGCGCGCCGACTCCGCCGGGAAGACGTTGGGGAAGCCCGCGAACCAGCCGGTGGCCCCCATCAGCATGCTCTCCAGCGCCACGTCGTCCGCGCCGCTGATCACATCGAGACCGGGCGCCCTCTCCTTGATCTCCAGCACGCGCCGCACATCGCCGGAGAACTCCTTGACGGCGAGCACGTTGTCGATCTGGGCGATCTCCGCGAGGAGGCCGGGTGTCAGGTCGACCTTCGTGTCGACGGGGTTGTTGTAGACCATGACCGGCAGGCCGACGGCGGCCACGGCCTCGAAGTGCGCCACGACCTCACCCGCGTTGGCCCGGTACATCGTCGGCGGCAGACAGAGCACACCGTCGGCGCCGTCCTCGGCGGCGGCCTCCGCCCACCGCACCGCCTGGTGCGAACCCGGCCCGTGCACGCCGACGACGACCTTGCCGCGTCCGCGTACCGCCTCGATGGCCGTACGGGCGACGGCGCGGCGTTCCTCGTCGGTCAGGGACGAGTACTCGCCGAGGGATCCGTTGGGGCCGACCCCGTCGCAGCCGTTGTCGACGAGCCAGCGGCAGTGGTCGGCGTACGTGTCGTGGTCGACGGCCAGTCCGGCCGGGGCCGAGGGGTCCTGCCGGTACGGCAGCGCGGTCGCGACGACGACCCCGGTCAGCGGGTTGGGGCTCTCGACGGTGCTCATGAAGTGCTCTCCTCCACGGGGGAGTTGGGGAATGAGGAAGGTGTCTCGGGCGGTCGGGCCAGTTCGCCGAGCCTGATCGGTTCGGCGACGGGCCGGTGGTACGGGCCGGTGCCCGTGTCGGTGGTGCCGCGCAGTTCGGCGACGGTCGGGCCGCAGACACGGGCCTGGCACGGTCCCAGCCCGGCCCGCGTCGCCAACTTCGCCACCCGGGGCTCGGTACCGGTGGGATCGGCGGCCGACCGGCACACCGCCTCGTACGTCGTCTCCTCGCAGCGGCAGACCACGGTGTCGGGACGCAGCCAGCCGGGCCAGGCACGGCCGACGGGGTGCGCGAGCGCCAGCCGGGCGGCGAACGCCCTGCCCTGGTCGCGGCTGCGGCGGGAGGTGGCCAGGGCCCGCGAGCCGGGGTCGCCGCCCGCCGCGATCCAGCCGGCGACGGCGCCTTCGGCGCGCGCGGCGGGAGCCCCCGCGATGCCGGTGATCTCCCCGGCCGCGTACACGCCGGGCCGGCTCGTACGCTGCTCGTCGTCCACGGCCACGAAGGGGCCGGCGGAGGACGCGGAGGTGGATCCGGCCGTGGACGATCCGGCGGCCCCGCCCGGCGCGCGGCGCAGCTCGCACCCGGCCGCGACCGGCAGCTCCAGCTGCGGGGTGAACCCGTGGCCGACGCACAACGCGTCGACGGCGATGACACGTTCACTGCCGGGTACCACCGACCAGTCCGCCCGGACCCGGGCACTGACGATCTCCTCCACGCGGCCGTCGCCCCGGGCCTCCACGACCGCCCTGCCCATCCGGTAAGGCACCCGGTGACGCGCCAACGCCCCTGTGTACGAGAGGAGTTCACCGGACTTGCCGAGCTGCGAACCGAGCTCCCACGGGCGGCGCAGCCAGCCGCGCGCCACGGACGCGGGACCACCCGCCTCGAGAACGGCGAGGACCCGGGACCCGGCCTCCAGCAGGGACGTCGCCACCGGCAGCAGGAACGGCCCCGTGCCGGCGACCACCACCCGGTCACCGACGACCACACGCTCTCCCTTGACCAGCGCCTGGGCCGCGCCCGCCGTGTACACACCCGGCAGGTCCCAGCCCGGGAAGGGCAGCACCCGGTCGTGGGCGCCCACGGCGAGCACCAGGGCGTCCGGCTCCAGCACATGGCGGCGCCGGGGCGTACCGCGCAGGACGTGCACCAGCGGCGGACCGTCCGACGCGGGGTCACGCCGCTCCAGCGCCCATACGGAACTCTCCGCCCACCAGTCGCAGCGCGGATGCTCCAGCACCCGGCGCACGCGCCGGTCGAAGGAGCGGTAGCCGTGCTGGAGAGCGCCGGGGTCGGCCGCCTCGTACGCCTCGGGGAGCATCCGGTGGTACTGGCCGCCGGGCCGCTCGGCAGAGTCGATCAACGTCACCTGGGCGCCCGCGGCCAGGGCCGTGTCGGCGGCGGCGAGCCCAGCGGGCCCGGCTCCCACCACCACGACATGACGGGCGCTCACCGGGCCCGCCACCCTTCGCGGTTGTCGCCCGGGACCCGCGACTGGGTGGTCACCACGTCACCGTCCCGGGCGCGGCGGCGGCACGCCCGTACGTCGCGCTCGTCGTTCACCGTCACCAGACAGTCGAAGCAGACACCAATACCGCAGAACACACCGCGCGGCGCTCCCGAGGGCGCCAGGCGCCAGGCATCGCGGCCGGCGGCGAGGAGCACCCCGGCCAGGGTCTGGCCCGCGATGCCGGTGAGCGGTTCACCGTCCACCGTGATGGTGAGCGGCCGGTCCCGGCGGCCGGCCGGGTCGGACCCGGCGGGTACGAGACGTGGGCTCATGCCCCCTCCTCGGTGGTGGTCGGATTCTCGGGCGGTGCGTCCGGTCCGTCGGGCTCGGCCGGCGTCTCGCCGAGCACCGCCGGCCGGTCGACGCGGAAGGGACTCGTGTCGATCGCTGTCGGAACGCCGCCGAGCAGTTCGCGTACGAGCCGGGCGGTTCCGACCGACAGCCCGATTCCCGCCCCTTCGTGGCCCGTCGCGTGCCAGAGACCGGGCAGTCGTGGATCGGCGCCGATGACCGGGAGATGATCGGGGACGTACGAGCGGAAGCCCCCGTACGCCCGCATCACGTGCACGCCCGCCAGCGACGGGAAGAGCTTGAGCGCCTTGGCCGCGATCGCGGACAGCACCTCCGGGCGCGTCCGGTCGTCGAAGCCGACGCGCCGTCTGGACGATCCGAGCAGGACGGTGCCCGCCCGGGTGGACTCCACGACGGCCGACGTCCGGAGATCGCCCGCGCCACTGCCCACCGCGCCCACGTAGTCGGCGTCGTACACCTTGTGGAAGACGGTCGGCGGCAGGGGAGTGGTCACCAGGACCTCACCGCGCCGGGGGCGGATGTCCAGGGGCACACCGAGCCGCCGGGCGACCTCGCCCGACCAGGGGCCCGCGGCGTTGACGAAGACATCCGCCTCCACCTGCCCGTCCACCGTGAGGACCGCCGTGAGCCGGCCGCCGCGAGTCACTGCGCCGAGCACCTCGCGGCCGGTACGCAGCCGGGCCCCGGCCCGCAGCGCGTCGGCGAGCAGGGTGACGGCCGCTCCGGCCGGCTGGACCTGCGCGTCCTCGGGGTAGTACACGGCGGCGGTGCGCCGTTCGGTGAGGAACGGCTCGGCCTCCGTCAGCGCGTCGGAGTCCATGGTCTCGGCCCGGACCCCGGCGGCGCGCTGGGACGCCGCGAACGGCAGCAGCCCGTCGGCGCCCTCCTCGGTGGTGGCCACCACGATGCCGCCCTTGGGGTCCCACTCCACCGGGTCCACCGTCTCCGGGGAGGTCCGCTCACCGACGGCGGCCAGCACCTCGGGCCACAACCGCCGCGACAGCTGGGCGAGTTCCAGCTCCGGCCCCGGGCCCTTGTCGGAGACCAGGATGTTTCCCTCGCCGTGCGAGGTGGTCGCGGCGGCGGCTCCCGCACGGTCCAGTACGAGGACGTCGAAACCGGCGACCGCGAGCTCGCGGGCGCACGCGGCACCGATGATTCCGGCGCCGATGATGACGACTCGTGTTCGGTCCACCAGACCTCCGCGTTCTTCATAGCGAACGAAGCTGAGGCTATGGCGAGGTACCGGAGGTGTCAACGGGCCCCGCGGACCGAACGGTCACGCGTCGCGCGCCGCCCTCAGTGGGGCGTGCTCGGCCCCTCCTGCCTGGCGGCGCCCCCGCCCGACCGGTAGTGCAGCAGCAGCACCGAACGCACCGGCCCGTCGTTTGCCGCGTAGCGGTGCGGCAGCGAGGCGTCGAACGACACGTAGTCGCCGGGCCCCAGCTCCACCCGGTGGCCGTCCACCTCCACGCTCAGCGTGCCGCTCTGCACCACGGTGTGCTCGGTGCCCGCGTGTCCGAGCGACGGCTGCTGCGAATCGGCCCGTACCTGCTGGTCGTAGACCTCCACGATGACTCCGCCCGCCTCGATCCGCCGCAGCGGACGCAGATCCACGCCCTCCCCGCTCAGCACGTCCACATCGGCCGCCCGCACCACGGTCACCGCCTCCGCGTGACCGGTGTCCAGCAGGTCCGAGATGGGCACCTCCAGGGCGCGCGAGAGGCTGAACACCGTCTCGATGGTCGGATTGCCGGTGGCCGACTCCAGCTGCGACAGGGTCGCCTTGCCGATCTTGGACAGCCGGGACAGCTCGGAGAGTGACAGACCCCGACGGCCCCTCTCCCGGCGGAGATTGGCGGCCAGAGCGCTGCGGACCGGACTGTTGGGGGACATCGGGGGATCTCCTTCGACCGTCAGGTCTGTTCGCTTCAGTAGGCGGTGTACGGCTATGCCCTGTTCGGTATCACGAACGGAGCGCCATACGCGACCGCCGGGGACGGGCATCGTATCGACATCCGCGAACCCGTCCCCGGGCGGTGGCGACGGGGAGATCCGGTCACCGCTCTGCCTGACCGGGCCCCCTCCTCAGCCCGTACCGAACGGGACCGTTCGCCACGGGCTGTCCGGCGTTGTCGCCAGGGCCCGGTGGGCATCGAGCACGGTGGTGTACCAGGGGCCGAACTCCTCCTCGTCGAAGTGGAGACACCGGCCCAGCACATAGCCCGCGGAGAACTCCTCCCACGAGTCGTACACCGCCCGCGCCTCCCCCGACGCGCGTGTCAGCGCCGTGAGTGTCTCCGACTCGGTGGCGTAGCGCGCGCCCAGGCCCCAGCGGGCCATCTTCGAGGCGCGGCCGATGTCCCACGCGGCGACCGAGCGGACCACACCGTCCGGTGGCAGAAGACCGTCGGCGCGGAAGCGGGACTCGTAGCGCAGCACCTTGCCGACCAGCGAGCGGAGGTGCGCCACGAACGTCTCGAACTCGGCCCCGTCCCCTGGCGTTCCGGCCCGTACGGGCTGGTCGCGCAGCGTGTCCCCCACGCACGCGCGCCACTCCTCGGCATCGACGCGTCCGCCCGGCGCGGCGATCAGCGCGGTACGCGCCCCGAGTACGAAGTCCCAGTACCAGGGGCTGACTTCACGGCCGAGGAGCCGCTCCTCGATGGCGAGCCAGTCCTCCCGGTCATGGACACCCCACGACTCGGCCACCCGCTCCCGCTCGCCCCGGAAGCCCATACCGTGCCAGTACGCGGTGTTCCACGCGTCCCCGTTGGTGAAGCAGAGGTGCGCGCCGCAGGCCAGACCGTGCAGCAGCGGCCCCGACGGGAGGACGCCGGAGCGCCGGGTCACCACGCGGTCCATCAACTCCTCGGAGGAGAACAGCTCGTGGTGCAGGTCCAGCCAGACCTCCCGCTCCTCGTCGTCGGTGGGGAAGTACTGCTGACAGGGCGTGGCCACATTGACCGCGAGGACGTCCACATCGGTGGGGAGTATCCCCGCGAGCGCGCCAAGCGTCGTGTACTCGTAGACGAGATCCGGGTGCGGGCGGGGCAGCAGACCCGCCGTGTAGACCCCCGCCACCGTGCGGCCGTCGGGGATCTCCATGGTCAGCATCGGGTACGCGCTCCCGCCCGCCGCGACCGCCTCCTCGACGGCGACCGGGTAGTACACGCCCTCGATCGCGAGCGCCCGCAGATAGGCGTACACGTTCTCGGCCCTGGCCAGCTTGTAGAGATGCTGCTCCAGATCGGCGGGTGCCGGCCATCGGCCGCCGTCGTCCGGGGCGGGGACGAAGGGAAAGAACTCGTCGTGGACCTCGGCCTTGTCTCCGTCTCCGTCTTCGTCCTCGGCCGCCGTCCGCATCCATCTCTCCCCGTGCCGGTCGCACCCTCGTCCAGGGCGCAAGATCAAAGCCACGTTACCGCTGACGGGACGGGCTCCCGCGCGCCGGCCGGGAAGTCAACGGCGCCTGGATGAAAGGGAGATGACCACCCGGACCCGGCCGGGCGCCACCCCCGTCCCTCAGCTCCCGGCGAGCTCCGGCAGCCCGCGCAGGAAGCGCAGTTGCTCCAGGTCCTGGAAGTAGCCGCCGCCCTCGTGGCGGTTCCACGGCCAGACGCGGATGTCCTTCGGTCCCGACCAGTGGTTGTACGCCGCGAACACCGTCGACGGCGGGCAGATGTCATCCATCAGGGCCGCCGAGAAGAGCGCCGGGGCGCTCGCCCGCGCCGCGAAGTTGACCCCGTCGAAGTAGGACAGTGTCCGGAAGACCCGCTCGGCCGAGTCCCGGTGGGTGCGCAGATACGTCCAGATCTCCCGGTACGCGTTGCCCTCCACCACCTGGAGCGCGCGCCGGAAGTGGCAGAGCGAGGGCTGGTTGACCAGGGCGGCGCCCACCCCGTCGGTCAGCGCCGACGCGGCCAGCGCGATCCCGCCGCCCTGGCTGCCGCCCGCGATCACGATCCGCGCCGGGTCGACCGACGGATGCGCGCGGGCCGCGTCCACGGCCCGCACCGCGTCGGTGAACACCCGGCGGTAGTAGTAGTCCGCCGGATTCTCGATGCCCCGGGTGACCATGCCCGGCGAGGACGCGCCGCCGCTGCCGTGCGGATCGCCCGTCGCCCCCGGCTGGAGCGAACCGCCCTGCCCCCGGGTGTCCATCAGCAGATGCGCGTAACCGGCGGACGGCCAGGTCAGCCACTCGTGGGGGAAGCCGCGCCCGCCGCCGTAACCGAGGAAGCCCACCACGCACGGCAGCGGCCCGGTGGCCGAGGCCGGCACCAGCAGCCAGCCGGCCACCGGATCTCCGCCGAAGCCGGGGAAGCTCACGTCGTACACGTCCACCTCGGTCAGACAGGCGTCGTACGGGGTGAAGACGGGCGCGCGGTCATGGCTCCGCGCCTCACGGAGGGTCTCGGCCCAGAACGTGTCGAAGTCCGGCGGCTCCTCCCGGTCGGGGAGGTACTCGCGCAGCTCCTCCAGGGGCAGATCCATCAGCGGCATGGCGGCGCTCCCTTGTCGTCGATCAGGCGCGCTCGGCGCCGTACACCGTGAGGGAGTCCGGGGCTTCCACCCGGACCTGACCCGCCGCGTCGAGCGATACGGCCAGAGGCGCGCCCGCCACCCGCAGTCCGGTCAGACGCAGCGGACCGAAGCCCTCGGCTGCCTTCGGCGAGATACGCAGCGTGCCTCCCGGCACATCGACCTCCAGACCCAGCGCGGCCTGGAGCAGCGCGACGGCGGACGCCGCCGACCAGGACTGCGGGCGGCACGACGCCGGATACGGGGCGGGCACACTGTCGACCGCCGAGCCGTGACCGGCGAACAGCTCGGGCAGCCGGCCGTCGAACGCCGCGGACGCGGCGACCAGTCCGCCGGCGAGCGAGGCGGCCTCCGCCGGGAAGCCCGCCCGGACCAGGCCGTGCACGGCGATGGCCGTGTCATGCGGCCAGATCGACCCGATGTGATAGCCGAACGGGTTGAAACCGGTTGATTCCGTGCTCAATGTGCGCAGTCCGAAACCGGAGTTCAGCTCGGGCCCGGCCAGCCGGGCCGCCAGCAGCGCGCTCTCCTCCTCGTCCAGGAGACCGGTGCCCAGCAGATGCCCGAAGCCCGAAGTGACCGAGTCCACCGGGCGCTTGGCGGCGTCCAGTGCCACGGCCGGGTAGCGGCCCGACTCGTCCTCGATCCAGAAGCTCTCCCGGAAGCGGCGCTTGAGCCGGTCCGCCCACGCCTCCCAGCGCTCCGCGCCGGGCCGGCCGAACGCGCGCAGCAGCGCCGCGCCGCCCATCGCCGCCTCGTAGCCGTACGCCTGGACCTCGCACAGCGCGATCGGGGCCTCGGCGAGCCGGCCGTCGCGCCAGCGGATGGCGTCCCCGGAGTCCTTCCAGCCCTGGTTCGCGAGCCCGAGACCGGAGACGTCGATGTATTCGAGCAGGCCGTCCCCGTCCGCGTCGCCGTACGTCGCCAGCCACTCCAGGGCGGCCTCGGCGTGCGGCAGCAGATCGCGCACCTGCTCGGGGTCCAGGCCCCACCGCCAGGCGTCGTGCAGCAGGATCACCCAGAGCGGGGTGGCGTCGACCGTGCCGTAGTAGACCGGCGGCAGTGACGCGCCCTCGTTGAGCTTCTGCCCCTCACGGCGCACCTCGTGCAGGATCTTGCCGGGCTGCTCGTCGGTGCGGCTGTCGGTGGTGGTGCCCTGGCGGCGGGCAAGAGTGCGGAGGGTGCCCGCCGCCAGGTCGCTGCCGAGCGGCAGCAGCATGCGCGCCGCCCACAGCGAGTCACGGCCGAACAGGGTCAGGAACCAGGGTGACCCCGCGGCCAGGAACTGATCCTCCGGATGCTCCGGGTCGGAGAGCAGCAGCCGCTCCAGGTCGCCGACCGACCGGGCGAAGAACTGGTCCAGGCGGTGATCGGCGCTGCGCAGCCCGGTCCCCGACCACGGCACGGCGTCGCGCGCGACGGCCGGGAACCGGAGGGGCTCGGTGTCGGTGACGGTGCACTCGAGATCCGTACGCCACGACTCACGTGCCGCCAGCGCCACTTCGAACCGCAGCTCACCCGCGCCCGCGTCGGTCCGGGGCGAGCCCGACGACGCGTGCAGCCGCACACGGACGCCGTCCCCGCGCCAGACCAGCGCGCCGTCCTCCGCCTCGGCGGGGACCGGATCCGACCGGCGGCCCGACTTGACGCCGTTCATGCTCGCCAGGTCGCCGGCCGCGCTCACGACGACCTCCAGCCGTATCTCCTGTACGCCCGCGTTCACGATCTCCAACTCCTCGCGCAGCACGCCCGGTTCGAGCGAGCGCACGCGGTGCAGGGTGACGGCCGGGTCGGCGGTGTGCTCGCCGACGCCGCGCACCACGGAGCGGAAGGACGTCCTGTCCGCGGAGGTGAGGGTGTTGCTGACGGGAAGGACCGGCACCCCCTCGACCCGGACCGAGAGTCTGGAGAGCAGCCGGCGGTCGCCGTGGAAGAACCCGTCCACCCCGCCGGTGATGTCACCGGTCGGCCGGGAGAGCACCAGGCTGGGCGCGTAGAGCGTGGTGCAGACGTCGTGCAGGAAGGGCTGGAGGCCCTCGGTGACGACATTCCCAAGGGGCTGGTGACCGGCGGGGTTTCCCTGGACGACCGTGTTCACTGTGTGGCGCCTCTCGTGATTTGGATCGATCTAAAATCACCTTAACCCTTGCCAAGCTGGTGTGGGAAAGAGTTTTATCGATCCATTGCAGATGCGGCGCCGCATTTCGAACGGTCGCCGCCATGGAACGGAGGCCGTTGGTGGCACGTACGACGTCGGCAGGCGGGCGCAAGGGAGGGCCGGTCACCCTGGCTCTCGTGGCCCAGAGGGCCGGAGTGTCCACCCAGACGGTCTCCAACGCGCTGAACTCGCCCGAACTCCTCGCGCCAGGCACCCTGAAGCGGGTCCGCGAGGCGCTGGACGAGCTGGACTACCGGCCCCACCAGGCCGCGCGTTCGCTCCGTACGCGCTCCAGCAGACTGATCGGGTACGGCGTCCAGCCCACGCCGCCCGGTCTGTCGACGCCCGTCACCGACCACTTCCTGCACGCCCTGTCGGACTCGGCGGACCGGGCCGGCTACCGCATACTGCTCTTCGCCGCGCCCCTCGGCACCGCCGACGAGGCGGAGCGGTACGACGAACTGCTCCGCGAGCACTCGGTCGACGGGTTCGTCCTCAGCAACACCTACCGGGGCGACAAGCGGCCGGGCTGGCTGCACAAGAACGGCGTCCCGTTCATCGCGTTCGGCCGCTGGTCGGCGCGGGACACCGGCGACTGGGTGGACGTGGACGGTGCCCACGGCACCGCCGCCGCCGTCGACCACCTGGTGGCCGCGGGACACCGGAAGATCGCCTTCCTGGGCTGGCCGCGCGGTTCGGGCGTCGGTGACGACCGGGCCGGCGGCTGGCGTGAGGCGATGCGCCAGCACGACCTGCCCGTTCGCGACCTGCGGGTGTCGTCCCTGGACGACGTGGACGCCGCCCGCGAGGCGGTCGCCCGCGTCGTGGGCCGCGCCACCGCCGTGGTCGCGGCCAGCGACACCCTGGCGCTCGGCTGCTACCGCGCGCTGCGGGACGCCGGACTCAGCCCGGGGCGTGACGTGGCGGTCGTCGGCTTCGACGACTCGCCCGCCGCCGGGCTGCTCTCACCCAGCCTCAGCAGCGTCCGCCAGCCGCTGGACGAGGTCGGCCGGGCCTGCACCCGGATTCTGATGGCCCGCATCAAGGACCCGGCCGCCGACCCCGGGCGTGTGCTGCTGGCACCCGAACTGATCGTCAGGGAGAGCTCGTCGGCCGAGCACCGCCCCTGACCCCGCCGGGACTCCCCACCCGGACCCCTCCCCGCCCCCGTACCGATCCGCTCCCCCGTACCGATCCGCCGCCCAACGATCCACCCCCAACGCCCGCCCCCGTCCCCCAAGACCCCGACAGCACGCCCACGACAGCGACAGCTGGAAAGAGAAGCAGATGAAAAAGAACAGAGCCGCCACCGCCGCCGCAGTGTGCGGCGCGCTCCTCATAGCCGGATGTTCGTCCGACTTCGGCAGCGACAGCGGCGCCGAACAGGACAGCTCCGAGAAGCAGAAGCTGACCGTGATGATCGGCTCGTCCGGCGACGCCGAGACGAACGCCGTCAAGGCCGCGGCCGCCGCCTGGGCCAAGAAGACCGGCAACACCGTCACCGTCGTACCCGCCCAGAACCTGGACCAGCAGCTCGGCCAGGCCCTGGCCGGGGGCAAGCCGCCGGACGTCTTCTACGTCGGCTCGTCGGTCTTCGCCAACTACGCCAAGGGCAACTCCCTCTACGCGTACGGCGACAAGCTCGTGGACAAGGACGACTTCTCCACCGCGCTGCGCAACTCCTTCAGCTACGAGGACAAGTTCGTCTGCGCGCCCAAGGACAGCTCCACCCTCGGCCTGGCGATCAACACCACGATGTGGAAGGCCGCTGGGCTCACCGAGGCCGACTACCCCAAGACCTGGGACGATCTGACGAAGGTCGCGGACAAGCTGACCACCGACAAGGTCAGCGGCCTCGTGGTCAACAGCTCGTACAACCAGCTCGGCCCCTTCCTCAAGCAGGCCGGCGGCTGGATCACCAACGCCGACCAGACCGAGATCACGGCCGACAGCCCCGAGAACGTCGAGGCGCTGACGTATGTGAAGAAGCTCCTCAACGACGGTGTGCTCACCTACCCCAAGCAGGTCGACGCGGGCTGGGGCGGCGAGGCGTTCGGCGCCCAGAAGGCCGCGATGACCATCGAGGGCAACTGGCTGACCGGCGCCATGACCAACGACTACCCCGACGTCGACTACACGGTCGTACCGCTGCCCAAGGGCCCGGCCGACCAGGGCACGCTCTCCTTCAGCACCTGCTGGGGCATCGCCAACAAGAGCGCCCACCGCGACGCGGCCGTCTCGCTCGTCGAGGCCTTCACCACCGCCGAGCAGCAGGTGGAGTTCGCCGACGCGTACGGCGTGATGCCCTCGCGCACCAGCGCGCTCGCGACGTACGAGAAGCAGCACCCGCAGGACAAGGCGTTCGTGGACGGTTCCGCCTACGCCCAGGGCCCGGTCACGCTGCCCGGCTTCACCAAGGTGCTCGACCAGTTCGACACCGACCTCGCCGGGCTGGCGAAGGCGGACCCCAAGAAGATCCTCGGCGACCTGCAGACCAACGGTGAACAGGTCCTGAAGAGCAACGGCTGACGGGCCGGTCCCACCGTGTACGACACCCGCCGGGGCCCACGGACCCCGGCGGGTGCAGGAGGAGAGAGAAAGCGCATGAGTCAGTACGGCAGCGGCAGCGGTTCTGCCGCCGCGCCGCCCTCCCCGGCCGGGGGCGGCACGGGCGGCCGGGCCCGGGCCGGGCGCCCGCCCCGCGAATCCGCGTCCGGCATCAAGGGCCGGCAGGGACTGTGGGGCTGGCTCTTCGTCAGCCCGATGGTGCTGGTCCTCGGCCTCTTCCTGCTGCTGCCCATCGGGATGGCCCTGTGGGTCAGCCTGCTGAACTGGGACGGGCAGTCCAACCCCTTCACCGGCGCCGCCGACTTCATCGGCGTCGACAACTACTCCAACGTCCTGACCACCGACGGCCTCGACCGCACACTGTTCATGACCTCGGTGCGCAACAACCTCTACTTCGTCCTGCTGGCCGTACCGCTCCAGACGATCCTCGCCCTCGCGCTCGCCGTGGCCGTCAACAGCCGCCGGATCAAGGGCAAGGGCCTCTTCCGGACGATCTTCTACTTCCCCTCGGTGACCAGCTCCATCGCCATCTCCACCGTCTTCCTCTTCCTGTTCCAGGGCAGCGGCGCCATCAACGCGCTGCTGAAGTGGGTCGGCATCACCGGACCGAAGTGGTTCACCGACGCCAACGGCCTCGTGTGGACGGTCCTCGGCGGCCTCGGCATCGTGGACCCCGACAGGCCGACGGCGGCGCTCGCGTCCAACGGCTTCCTCGGACTCTCCTGGTGGGACTGGCTCTCCGGCCCGTCCATCGCGATGTGCACCGTCATCACGCTGATCGTCTGGACCTCGTCCGGCACCTACATGCTGATCTTCCTCGCCGCTCTGCAGGACGTGCCCGCCGAACTGGAGGAGGCCGCCCTGCTGGACGGCGCCAACCGCTGGCAGTCGTTCCGCAACGTCACCATCCCCGCGCTCCGCCCGGTGATCTTCCTGGTGGTCACACTCGGACTGATCGGCAGCTGGCAGATCTTCGACGCGGTGTACGTGATGAGCCAGGGCGCCCCCGGCAACACCACCCTCACCCCCGCGTTCCTCTCCTACACCGCGGGATTCCAGGACTCCGAATACGGCCGCGCCGCGGCCATCGCCTTCATCCTGCTGGCGATCATCATGGTGATGACCCTGTTCCAGCGTGTGCTGCTGCGCGACCGTGACAAGCCGGTCCGGGCGGGCAGGCGCCTCGGGGCCGTACGCCGGAGGGCTTCATGAGTACGCCGCCGACCATGCCGGCCCCGATACGCCGGGCGACACGCACGAAACCCGGGACCTGGGCGCCCCGGACCACCCAGAGCTCTCCCGCCGGGCCCCGCGCGCCGCGGAGCACCGGCCGGCGGATCCTGCTCGTCGCGCTCTATCTGCTGCTCACCGGCATCGGGCTGCTGTATCTGCTGCCGTTCGCCATCCAGATCGCGACCTCGTTCAAGACCGACCCTGACGCGGCCGCCAACCCGCTGTCCCTGCTGCCGGACCCGTTCTCGCTGGAGTCCTACCGGCGGCTGTTCGGGCTCGGGAACGCCGGGGACGCGGTGCCGTTCAGCACCTGGCTGGGCAACTCGGTCCTCGTCACCCTCTTCATCACCGCGGGCCGCGTCTTCTTCGACTCGCTGGCCGGTTACGCGCTGGCCCGCCTCGACTTCCGCGGGCGCAACCTGCTCTTCAACGGGCTGCTGACGGTGATGTCGGTCCCCGGTGTGGTGCTGCTGATCCCGAAGTTCCTCGTCCTCAACCAGCTGGGCATCTTCGACACGTACGCCGCCATGATCATCCCCCTGCTGGTGGACGCGGCCGGAGTGTTCATCATGCGGCAGTTCTTCCTCTCCGTCCCCAAGGAGGTGGAGGAGGCGGCGCGGATCGACGGCGCCGGTGTCTTCCGCACCTTCTGGTCGGTGGTGCTGCCGATGGCCAGGCCCGCCCTGATCACCCTGACGATCCTGTCGTTCCAGGGGTCCTGGAACGAGTTCACGCACTTCCTGGTCGCCACACAGTCGCCGCAGTACCAGACGCTGACGACCGGCCTCGCATCCTTCGTCTCCGGCAGCCTCAGCAGCGGGACGCAGTATCCGCTCAAACTGACGGCCGCCCTGCTCGCGACGATCCCCGTGGCGCTGCTCTTCTTCGCCTTCCAGCGCCACTTCGTACGGAGCGCGAACTCCGGGGCCGTCAAGGAGTAGACAGGGTACGCACGGCGGCCGAGAAGGGTATCGGCTTGGACAAACTTCGCGGACCGCCTGCGGCCGGGTGAGCGGGCTGGTCAGAATATGGCATGGTCATCCGCCGTCTCAGCTACCTGCTCGACCCGGACCCGCCGCCGACCCCGGACCCGCCCGCGGACCCTTCCGCGGAGCCGGACCCGGACCTCGTCCCGGACACCGGCGGCATCCTCCTGCGACGGCTCCGACCGGCCCCGGAGGGCGAGGCCGGGGTCTCCGGTGATCTGCGCGCGCAGGTGGAGCAGATCATCACCCTCACCCACGGCCGTACACGCCACGGCGTCCTCAGTTGCAGCCGGCTCCCGGCGGGCGGCAGCCTCCTCAGCAACAGCCGCCCCGACGGCGCGCACCCGGACGGACAGCGGCAGTTCATCGACGTCCTGCACCTCCCGGCGGGCGCCGCCGGGTTCGACCGGGTATGGCCCATCGACACCTGGCGCTCCCCGTCCTGGGACACCCCGGCGCCGGACGAGGAGCCCGCCGATCTGCTGCCCGTCCCCGGCGGTCACTTCAGCCACGAGCTGCTCGTGCGCTTCGCCAAGGAGCGGGCCCCGCGTGTGGCGCCGTTCCTCGCCGACGTACGACGCCTCTTCGCGGACCCCGCGGGGAGGCAGATCGTCATCGCCGAGGAGGACCCGGAGACGGTCGTCCGCTGGATCGCCCTCGCCTGTGCCTCGCTCCCCGAGGAGAGCGCCCGGGCGCTCACGTTCGTCACCGACGCCGACGAACCGCACAACGCGCCGCAGCAGATCATCGGGATCGGCCCCGACTCCGCCTTCGACCGGCACGACCCACTGCTCCTCGACCATCTCTACCGGGTCCACGACGGCCTCGGCGGACCGGGCAGCCCCTACGTCTCCGACGTCTGGGCCAAGATGAAGGCCGAGATGTGGCTGGCGGGCACGCCGGGGACACCGGGCGCGGCCGGCTTCTCGACGGCCGGGGACGCTCCGCCGCTCCCGGCCGCCGGCCCGCCCCCCGTACCCGGGGCGCCCGGCCCACCGGCGGCCGACGCCGCGCCGCCCGGCTCCTCCCCGTCCGGTACGGCGGTGGCCGCCGACCCGTTCGACCTCGCGGCGCTCGTGCCCCAACTCCTGCGGACGGGAGGGGTGTTGGGGGACGGACCCACCGGGCCGGAGGGCAGCGCGCCGCACACCGTCGTCGCCTCGTTCGTCGCGGCGGCGCAGGACCCGGCCCAGGACGCCGCGGGCATCGAGGAGTTGACGCGGGTCTGCCAGGAGCTGGGCAAACACTGCCCCGAGAGCGTCACCGACCCGCTGGCGCTCGTCCTCGCCCGGCGCCGGCTCGCCTCCGCGCTGGACCAGGACACCGGACCGCGGCACGACCCGCTCGTCGGCCTGCCCCTCGGCGAGGCCGCCCAGCGGTTGCTGCGCTCGGAGTTCGGACCCCGCTTCGACAAGGCGCTCGGGCGCACATTGCGCCGCCCCGTCCCGGAGTGGGCCGGGCCACTGCATCTCGCGCTCGTCCTGCACGGCCCCCAGGGACCCGGTGTCGAGGACGCGGTGCGCAAGCTCGTCCGCGTTCTGCTCCAGCCCCAAGTCCCGCAGTGCGCCGAGGCCGTCGCCGTACTGAAGAGCGTGGGCCACCAGGGGCTGAACCGGAGCGTCCTCGCCAAGATCACCGTCGAGACCGCGGGCCGGCGGAGCCATCTCCTGCGGGAGCTGCTGATGTCGCCGCACGGCGAATGGGTGCGATCCCATCTCGACATCGCCCCACCCTCCGTGCGCCTGGTCGAGCTGGCCGTGAGGTGGGGCGGGTCACCGCACCATCTGCGCGGCTTCGAACTCTTCGCGAAACTCGCCGAACCGGCGCCCGGAGCGGCCGTGTCGGCCGCGACCGACCCGCTGACACTGGAGACCCTGTGGGGGCTGGTGTGGGGCGCCGGCCAGCCGGAGCGGCCCGACTTCCCCCGTATCTTCCGCATCTGCGGCGCGGACGCGATCTTCGCCGCCAATCTCGGCGCCCGGTTCCTGACCTGGTTCACCTCGCCCGGCCGGTTCGACCGCGCGCTGGTCGACTTCGCCCACGCGGTCCACCGCCGGGGGGAGCCGGGCCCCCGGGAGCTCGCCACCGCCCAACTGCTCGTCCTCGCCGATGACTTCGCGCGGTCGAGCGGCTCGGCCAGGGACGTCGTGGACAGGGTGGGGGAACTGCGGCGGGACGGGGCGCCCGTGGACCCGTCGGTGTGGGAGGGCGTGCAGTACCTGCTGGCGCGCGGGTTCGCCGGACTCCCGCCGCAGGAGCTCTACCAGTCGGGCGCGCTGTCGTACCTCGCCACCGGGGAGACGGTGTTGCAGCAGCACTACCGTGCCGCCGTTCAGGCCCAGTTCGCCGACGACGCCAAGATCAGAAGCATGGCCGCACAGCCGGAGATCATCGCCGATCTCTTCTTCGTCTGGCGCAAGGACCTGACCAGGTCCTCCCGCGAGTGGCACGCCACAGTCGACGAACTGCTCCGGCAGACGGTCGCCGTGGTGCTGCGCCGGATGACGGACGAACAGCGCAGCGCGGTCGCCACCCGACTGGTGACACGGTCGAAGAACTGGCTCCAGAGCTGGCTGAGTTGGTCCAACCGTGTTGTCGGCGGCGGCAGCGGGGACACACAGATCCCGGGCGCCCCCGCCTCGTACGCACCGGGCCGGCGGCCGGGGCAGGAACAGGGGTACGGGCAGGGGCATCGCCCCGGGCAGCCCGGTCCGCCGCCCACTCCGCATGTCCCGGGACAGCCACCGCCACCGCAGTCGGGCGGCTTGCCACCGCTCCCACCGAAGTACCCGCCCGGGTACTCGCCGTCGCACCCACCACCGTGATCGAACGGCGCGCGATTCCCTGCTCAACACACCGGCCGACGCACCCTCAACTAGGCTTTCGGCCTAGGCTTTCCGCGACACCACAACACCGCACCACACCACTCAACGCACCACACAGCAGAACCAGGCGTGCGCGAACGGGACGCCTCGGGGGAGAGGACCAGCGTGACCATCATTCTCGACGTGCCCGGCGGCAGCATGGCCAGCCGCCCGGCACACTTCATCTGGATGCTCGACTGCTCGGGCTCCATGGGAGTGAACGGCAAGATCGGCGAGTTGAACTTCGCCATCCGTGAAGCCATTCCGGAGATGCAGCAGGCCGCCCTGTCCAACCCGGCCGCCTCGCTGCTCGTCCGCGCCATCTCCTTCGCAAGCGGGGCGAGTTGGCACATCGAGGAGCCCACCCCGGTGGACCGGTTCACCTGGGACGACGTGCACACCTACGGCGCCACGGACATGGGCGCCGCCTTCCGGATGGCCGCCGCCGCCCTCCAGACCCCGCCGATGCCGCAGCGTGCCCTGCCGCCCGTCCTGGCCCTCGTCTCCGACGGCCAGCCGACCGACGACTGGCGCTCCGGACTGCGCGCCATCGACGACACGCCCTGGGGCAAGCGCGCCGTGCGCGTGGCGGTCGCGATCGGCGACGACGCGGACAAGAGCATGCTCAAGGAGTTCCTGGGCAACCCCGAACTCGAACCGCTGCTCGCCAAGAACCCGCGCCAGTTGGCCGCCGCGATCCGCTGGATGTCCACCGCGGTGGTGAAGGAGGCGTCGGCGCCGAAGATCGAGGACGCCGCACCCCTGAACGTCTCGCCCGTCGTGCCGCTGACCAAGGACGAGACCGACATCTGGTGAGCGCCACCGGGACACCCACCACCGGGTGGGAGCTCCTCGACGGGGGAGTCAAAGGGGTCGCCAAGAAGTTCAGCCAGGACCGGGGCCGGGCTCTTGTCACGGACGACGGCCGCGCGGTCGTGCTGGCCGTCGCCGACGGCCACGGGTCGCGCGCGCACTTCCGCAGTGAGATGGGCGCGCGCTGGGCCGTGGAGACGTTCACCGACAGCGCGTTGGTGTACGCGAGGGAGGTCGTGAGGCGCGGGGACGACGCCGCGAACCTGCCCCGGCTGCTCGCGGAGGCCCGTACCCTCCCGCAACAGGTCGTGCACGCCTGGCGCCGTCGCGTCCTGACGCACGAGGCCAACTCCCCGGCGCACGGCGGGAACACCGCGTCCGGCGCCGTGCCGGGCACCGCGACGGACGGGACGGCGGGAGCCGCGCCGGCGGCCGACCTCGCCGTCTACGGCAGCACACTCATAGGCGCGGTCCTCACCGAACGGCTCCTGGTCTGCTGGCAGTTGGGGGACGGCGACATCGTGATCGTCGACGAGGACGGCACGACACACATGCCCTTCTACACCGGCCCCGACATGGGCGACGAGACGGAATCGCTCTGCGAGCCGGAAGCCTGGCGCAAGGCGCGGCTGCACTGGCAGCCGCTGACCGGGGGCGGCCCACCGCCGGGCGTGCTGATCTCCACCGACGGACTCTCCAAGAGCTTCGCGGACCACGAGGGGTTCCTGGCCTTCGCCAGCGGGGTGCGCTCACGCGCCGCGTCGCACGGGGTGGCGGCCGTGCAGGCCCAGCTCCCGGACTGGCTGGGCCACGCGGCGAAGTACTCAGGGGACGACGCGACGCTGGCGGGCGCCTTCCCGGCGGCCGGTCGCGGCACCGCGCGTCCCGGACCCGACAACGACGACTCGTACTGACCCACAATCGCCGACCCACACCCGCCGACACGGTCACACGCCCACGCCGCCAGGCGCCCACGCCGACACGGACCGACGCAGACACGCACCGACCACGCGGACACGCTGACGCGGACACGCACTGAAGCAGAGAGGTACAGCATGGCGAACGGCATGCTCGCAGCCGGACAGACCCTGGTCACCGAATCCGGGGAGCAGGTCACGGTCGCCGAGCTCTTCGGCTCCGGCGGCCAGGGCGAGGTCTACCGGGTGCGGACTCCGCACGGCGACCGGGCCGTGAAGTGGTACTACCCGCAACTGGCCGACGCGAGGCAGCGGCAGATCCTCGAAGGCCTCATCCACCACGGCTGGGGCGACGACCGGTTCCTGTGGCCGCAGACGGTCGTGATGGACCCCTCGGCCTCGTACCCGGGCTTCGGCTATCTGATGGACGTACGGCCCCAGCGCTTCCACGACCTGCCCGCGCTCTTCCGCCGGGACCCGTCGGTGGCGGCGACCACCCTGCGTACGCTCGTCGCCGCCGCGCTGCACACCGTCGAGGCCTACTTCACCCTGCACTCCAAGGGCATCGCCTACCGGGACATCAACTGGGGCAACATCTTCTTCGACCCCACCACCGGCGACGTGCTGGTGTGCGACAACGACAACGCCGTGGTGGACGGCGAAGCCGCCGCCGTCGCCGGGACGATGGACTTCATGGCCCCCGAGCTGGTGCGCGGCGACAAGGGCGCGATGCCCGGCATCCAGTCCGACCTGCACTCGCTCGCCGTGCTGCTCTTCCTGCTCCTGATGAACCATCACCCGCTCGACGGGGCACAGGCGTTGAAGATCCGCTGTATGGACGAGGCGGCCAAGCGCAAGATGTACGGCACCCATCCGCTGTTCATCTACGACCCCCACGACCGCAGCAACGGGCCCGTGCCGGGCGAGCACCCGACCGTCATCGCCACCTGGGGCGCGCTGCCGAAGATCCTGCGCGACCTGTTCGTGAAGACCTTCACCCAGGGGCTCAACACACCGTCCATGCGGGTGCGGGAGTCGCAGTGGCGGGACGCGCTGAGCCGGGTGCTCGACGCGATCACGGTCTGCGCGTCCTGCGGCCGGCAGAACCTGACCCAGCCCGACGGCCCGGCGCCCGACTGCTGGAAGTGCGGCAACGCGGTCCTGCTGCCGCCGAAGCTGGAAGTCGTCACCGGCCGCGGCACGCTGCGCACCCGCCGCGGCATCCGCCTCGACAGGCAGGCGCGGGTGTACGCGCACCATCTGGTGGACGACCCGGAGCGGCACGACTTCACCGCCGTGGTGGGGGAGATGACCGAACACCCCCAGCAGCGGGGGCGGTTCGGCCTCACCAACCGTTCGACGCTCCAGTGGACGGTCCGCCGCGACGACGGCACGGTCCAGGAGGTCGGTCCCGGCCGCACGGTGGCACTGCGCCCCGGACTGCTCCTGGAGTTCGGCGGCGGCACGGAGGCGGAGGTGCACGCCTGACAGGGTGACGGGCGTCCGCGCTCTCGGCAGGGCGCTCAGGGCCGGACGCCGGCTCCCCCAGCCGGATGCCGCCCTCCGCGCCGGCGGTGACGGCCACCGGCGATCCCGCGATCCGGGCGATCATCCGCGGATGGTGCCCGGTGAGCGGGCCCCCGATCCGCTCCCCAGGGGCCAGATCAGTACGGTCCCGATCCTCCGCTTAACGACGCACCGCACCGGGCGCCCTGCACCGGGCGCTCCGGGCCGATCCGCGAAGAGCCGCCGGACAGGACCTAGGGGTGTCTTGCCGATCTTGCCGGGCTCGCGGTCCCTGGCACGCACGCTCTCCCCCGTAGCCCCGGGGGGCACGGGTGGTGCCCACTGCGTTGTCGTCGGTCGGCATGGCCCCGCCATGCCTCCCTCCTCCGCCTTGCGACCGCACGCACCAGACCCCGCTCCCTCATCCGGCCTGATCGGCAAGACACCCCCTAGCCCCCGGGCAGCCAGCGGCGCCACCACGGGCGGTCGCGGGGCGCGCCCCCGCTGCTCCACGGCGTCCACGGGAACGACAGCAGCGCCAGGCCCCGGTTGTTCCTGGGCGGCAGAGGCGGCAGCGCGGGCAGGTTCGGTAGCGATGTCGTCGCGGGGACCGCCGGGATCGTCACGGCGTCCGGGCGGGGCACCGCGCTCACCTCGACGCGGCACGGGCGGGCCGTCAGGGGGATCTCGACGCGCCGCTCGGCCAGATAGCGGCTGCGCGCCACCCGCATCTCCTGCCGCAGTCCCTCCTGCTCCCACACCACCAGCACCAGGACCGCGGGCTCCGGCCAGCGGAACCGTAGCTCCGCCGTGTCCGGAGTGTTCCTGCGAGCCGTCAAGTCCTCCACCGCGCCCGGCCGTTCGACCAGCACGCTCGATCCGGCCACCGCCCTGTCGCCCAGCACGCTGACCGGCGTCATACGGACCCGGGACCGCACCTCGGGCACCACGCTCACCGGGCTCTCACCCGGCGCCGACCGCGCGGCCGGAGTGCCTGACACATCGTCACCGGACGCGATGGGCAGGCCCGGCCACTCCACCAGCCGGCCGTTGCCCCGCGCGGGCGGACGCCAGTCGATGGTCACGGTGCCGTCGTCGTGCCGACGTACGGTGATGTCGTCCACCGGCGACGGCCAGTCCACGGCCGTCGCCGCGACCCGCAGGCCCGGCGACCACGCCAACTCCCCCTCGGGGCCCGGCAGATCGGGATCCGTCGGATAGCCGCAGGAGATCTCGTACAGATATGTCCCGGGCCGCAGCGGCCGGTCCACGAACCCCTTGCGCCCCGCCGGCACGACCAGCCCGTCGACCGGCACACCGTCCGTCGGCTCCCCGGAGGGCCCCGCCCGCCCGGCCGGGCGCGCCATCGAGCGCACCGCCCTGAACCCCGTGGCCGCCGGGTGCGCGCGCCACTCCAGCCGTACGCCGTCGGGCACGGGCACCGCGCGGACCTCCTCCACGTCCGGCACCAGCAGCACGGCGCCGGTGACCCGCGGCATCCCCGCCAACCGGCCCCCGCGCAAAGGCAGTACGGCGTACCGCACCCGCCTGCCTATCGGGGCGTCCGGGTCCAGCACCGAGAGCGAGGAGTCCGCGTACGGCACCTCGACGGCCTGCTCCGGCGCGCCCTCCAGGAAGCGCACCACCCGGTACGAGACCGGGCCCGCGAGCCTGGCCGTGTCACGCGGCAGCCGCGCGGCCGTCCAACTGAGCGTGACGGCCCCCCGCTCGACGCTCACCCGCAGGGTCGAATCGGCGGGCTCCCGCGCGTCGGGGGAGTGAGCCTCGTCCGCGAGCCGCGTGGCGGCGCCGAGCAGGCCCGCCATCATCCGCTCGTCGTCGGCCGCCCGCCGTACCGCCGCGAGCCAGGACACCGCCGCCGCGCGCAGCTCACCGAGCAGCCCGAGCCGCCGCGCCTCGGCGGCCAGCCGGTCCACGGCCGCCGCGCGCTCGTCCAACCGGGCCCGGAAGTTCGCGAGCACATGGTCGCTGGGGTGCGCCGGCAGGAGATCGGCGATCCGCTGGGCCTCCCGCAGCCGGTCACCGGGCCACACCTCGTTGATCGACTCGGCCGCGTTACGGACCGGTCCCTTGCCCGGGAAGCCCGCCGCGACGGCGGACGCCAACGCCGCCGCGTCCGTGCTGTGCACGCCGAGTGCCTCCGCCGCCTCGGCGGTCGGCCCTCCCGCCCGGTCCTTCAGCTCACGGCACACCTGCCAGAGCACGATGCGGCGCGGCCCCATCGGATCGTCGCGGACGACGGTCTCCATGGTGTCCATCAGGGCCGCCGCCGTGCCGGCGCGCGGATCGGTGGAGGTGCGCCAGCGCTCCGCCGTTTCCTGGATGTGGCGCAGGTCCACCCGCGTCCACGCACGTCCCCTGGCAGGAAACCAGAGACCGTCGAGGATGCGGAAGCCGTCGTCCGTGGTGGCCTTCGGCAGCGTCGCGAAGGGGCTCGCCCCGGCTTCGACGGCCGGGCCCCGCAGCAGATCGGCGGCGTGCCGGAACCCCAGCCGGCGGATCACCGAGTCGAGGTCGGCGAAGCCCCGCATTCCGGGGAACTGCGGCAGTACGGGCAGCGGCAGCCGCCGCCCGTCCGTGCCGCCGTCCGTGCCTTCCGCCCGTGCGCCGGGCCGCCACCGCTCCACGCCGTGGGTCCTCTCGTTCGTCGCGGCTCTCCGGCCGCCCGGTTCAGCGGGGCCTGGTGTAGAAGTAGATCCGTATGGTCGCCGTGTCGGCGGGTTCGCCGAGGGCGTGGAAGTCGTCCGTCGCCGTCTTCTTGGAGAACATCTCCGGACGCGCCTTGCTGAGCAGCGAGTTGACGCGGTGCGCGTACTCCGTGCCGCCCTGGCTGCCGCCGAAGGTCAGGACCAGCGCGGCGGTGCGCCCCGGCCACTTCTTCGTGCCCTTGTTGATCTGGGCGACGATGTCCTCGGAGTCGTTGCCCTTCACCCGGATCTGCTGCGGCTTGAGCTCCACCGACCTCGGCCCGACGGGGGACGGGGTCGGCGAGGGCGAGGCGGAGCGGGAGGGCGACGGTGTCGGCCGCCCCGTGGCGCGGGCGGCCAGCGGATCGGGCCGGTCCGCCATCGACACCAGGGCGAGCACCAGCACCAGGTCCGCGAAGAGCCAGCCGGCCAGCATGACGACGCCGAGCCGCCCGCGGCGCCGTACACCGCCGGCCAGTTGGCCCACCCGGCGTACGGGACGGCTCACGGGCCCACCTCGTCCCGCGGCTCGTGCGGCGGACGCGCCGGGCCCTGATGGGGGACGCCGGGGGTGGCCGGCGTGTCGGGAAGGGCCGCCGACCCGCCGTTGGGGTTGCCGTTCGCCCCGGAGTTCGCCGCGCTGCTCGGCCCGCCGTTCGCACCGGTCAGCAGCAGCTGCTCCGTGGGCGTGTCGTACTCGAAGCCCGCCCCGTACGCGCGCCCGCCCGGGAGCGTCTGCCCGCCGGACGGATCGGGCGCCGGGTGCGGCGCCGGGCCGGGGCCCGGGTCGGGCAGGACCCCCGGCCCGGCCCCTGCCCCGGCGCCCGGCAGCGACAGCCCGCGCAGTCCGGTGTCCAGCCTGGCCGCCGCGTCCTGCCAGTGCGCCGCCGCCGCGTCCCAGCGCTCGGTGGCCTCCCGCATCCCGTCGACCGCGTCGTTCGTACGTCCCGCGCTGTCCACCAGGGCCTTCGACGCGCGCTCCGTGGCCTGCGCCACCGTCTCCGACTTCGCCGCCAGCGTCTGCTGCGCGGCGGCGAGTGCCTTCAGCGACGACTCCACCGTGTCGCCCGCCGCCTTGACGCGATCGGCGATCCGGCCGGCCGCGGCCTGGTTCTCGGCCCCCGCCTGCATGGTCGCCGCCTGACCGCCCCGTACGGCGGCCTCGATCCGGTCCGCGGCCGTGCCGAGCTTCGGGAGCTCGCCGGTGAGCGCGAGTGCGGCGTTCTCCAGCGAGGTCGTCGCGTCCTCCAGCGCCTTCGCCGAGGTGACCAGCGAGTTGTGGCTGCGGTCGGCGCGGGACGCCAGCGACTCCATGCGCGTGGCGGCCTTGCTCAGACCGGCCGTGAACTGCTGGGGGGACGCCGCGCGATGAGGTACGAGCGCCAGCTGGACCCGGGTGAGCAGCGAGGCCAGCCTGCCGAGCAGATACTCCTGGTGCCCGTTGACCTTCGCCTCCGCGCGGTCGGCGCGCGAGCGGGCACGGGCGTGCCACACCGAGAGCACCACGAGCAGGCTGATCAGCACGACCGCCATCAGCGCCACGTTCTCGAACCGGCCCGACGAGGCGAGATGCCCCCCGAAGCCCGTCTGCCACAGCTGGAGGAACGGACGCGTCGCCTCCTTGGGGTTTTCCTGGCTCAACTCGCCGTACGCGCGCACCGCTTCGCGCAGTCCGAACCAGGTGATGAGCAGCGGGACGAACACCAGAACACCCAGCACGGCCTCCAAGGAGCCCTCGCGGACGGAGCGTTGGCGGATGTCGTCGCGCACCGTGCGCAGCAGGCCCTTGGCGCCCGCCTTGGCCGCCAGCGCTCTCCTGAGCTGTGTGTGGAGCGGTGCCCGCACGGCCGGTGGCCGTTGGGCCAGGCTTTCCGGGCGTACGTAGGCCGCCACCAGGTCCACATCGGCCCAGCGGTCGAGGCGGTTGTTCTGTTCCAGGTCGTCTGCGAGGTCGTTGAGTTCAGCACTGCGCAGTTCGAAGGCGGACTCGGCGGCGAGAGTCCTCAGCTCCGCCGCGAGTTTCCTCTGTTCTGTGTCCGCCCGCGCAGTGTTGGGTGATACCTGTGCCAACCCTGTTTCCCCCTGAATCGGGTGTTCCCCGTGTGCGTGCACCGTTGTGCGGCGCCCGGTCGCCCGCCTCGCCGCGACACCTCATGGGGGGACGCCCCCGACGCGGTGGTGGTTCCTCGCGTGGTGCTTCGG
Organism: Streptomyces sp. NPDC058653; assembly: GCF_042716895.1. Taxonomy (NCBI): domain Bacteria; kingdom Bacillati; phylum Actinomycetota; class Actinomycetes; order Kitasatosporales; family Streptomycetaceae; genus Streptomyces; species Streptomyces sp. NPDC058653. Next base: position 50,094 of record NZ_JBHXRM010000001.1, read on the forward strand.
TCGTCGCGAAAGCGTATCGCCCGGGGCGAGTTGAGGATCGCACATGGCGAATCCGTACGGTGGGCCGCGCCCGCCCTGCCGGCCCACCGTGCCGTTGACAGGGGCAGAGGGCGGACCTACGTTCCTACAGAAAGCGCTTACTCGGTCGCCCCGGAGGGGGAGTGTTGACGACGTACAGCACCGGCTCACCCGCACCCACATCGGCATCCGCCCCCACAGACCCGGTCCCGGGCCCGGCCTCGGGCTTCGCCGGGCTCCCCGGCGCCGTCGCCGTGTCACATCTGACCGTGTACGACTGGGAGGCCGCCGACGGTCTGCGCGGCGGTACCCCGCATCTCCATCTGACCTGCTCCGAGGGGTATGTGGTGACCGGCGGGCGGGGCGCGGTACAGACCCTCACCGCCGAGGGGTTCGAGAGCACCCCACTGGAGCCGGGCGCCCTGGTGTGGTTCACCCCCGGCACCATCCACCGGCTGGTGAACGAGGACGGTCTGCGGATCGTCGTGCTGATGCAGAACAACGGGCTTCCCGAGGCCGGGGACGCCGTACTCACCCTGCCCCCGGAGCATCTGCGGGACCCCGGGACGTACGGGCGCCTGGTACGTGTCCCCGAGGGCACCGAGGCCGAGCGGGAGACGTTCGCTCGGCGCCGCCGGGACCTGGCGGTCGAGGGGTTCGCGGCGCTGCGCGCGGCCTGGGACGCCGGGGACGAGAAGCCGCTGCTCGACTTCCACCGGGCCGCCGCCGCGCTGGTGCGGCCGAGGCTCGACGACTGGCGGGCGCGCTGGGAGTCCGGCGCGGCCGAGGCCGCCCGCCAGACCGGCGCCCAGCTCGGCCGGCTGGCCGAGGAGGACGCCTCGCACCTCGCCGACGCGCGGGTGCACGCCCGACTGCCGGGCGCCCAGGGCGTGTTCGGGATGTGCGGGCGGCTGGACACCTACGTGGTGTGAGCGGGGTGCGAGAAGTGGCGGACGCGGTGCGCCGGTGGGACCGGCGCACCGCACCGCGTCGGATCAGTCCGCGTAGACCTCCAGTTCCGAGAGCTGGGCCGCGGGCCAGCCCGTGTTGCCGGTCACGGTCACCCGTACGTAACGGGTCGGCGTACCGGGCAGGTCGACGGTGGCGGTGTTGGCGCTCGACGGGTTGAACGTGACGCCCGCCGATGCCTTGAGTGTGCTGTAGGTGGAGTTGTCGGTGCTGCCCGAGACGCTGAGCGTCTGCGTACGGGTCTGCCACGCCGAGGCGGGCGGAAGCTTCAGCACCAGCCGGTCGACGTTCTTCGCCGAGCCGAGGTCCACGGTGATGGACTGCGGGAAGGCGTTGTTGGTGCTCTCCCAGTAGCTGTTGGCGTTGCCGTCGACGGCGTTCCCGGGGCCGTACGTCTGCGCCTGGCCGGTCGCGGTGACCGGACGGCCCTCGGCGAGGTTGCCCTCGTCACCCGGCGGGTCGGTCGGCGGGTCGGTGGGGTCCTCGGGATCCACCGGACCGCCCGGTACGCCGCCGTTGGTCCACTGCGGTGCGGGCCACACACCCGTGCAGGCGGGCGGGTTGGAGTACCAGCCGGAGTTGCCGCTGCCGACCTGGGTGATCTGGAACCCGGCGCCCACACAGTTGTGGATCTTGTTGGACTGGGCGATGTTGGTGGCCTTGACGTTCTCGAAGGTGGCCCTGCCCGGTGCCTGGATCTGGAGGGCGTAGGTACCGGCGCCGTCGATCTTGACGTTCTTGAAGTTCAGCCCGTTCGTCGCACCCTCGATCAGATGGATCGCGGCGTAGGAGCTGTCGAGTATCTCGGTGTCGGTGATGTTGATGGTGGCGTTGTTGATGGGTTCGTTGAGGCCGCTGAACCACACCGCGCCGACACCGAACTGCCAGTTGAAGTCGTTGTTCCCGGCCCGGATCAAGGTGTTGCGCGCGGCGGTGTGGGTGCCCGAGACCGCCGTACCCTGCCCGGAGTTGACGCCCGGATAGCGGTTGGCGATGTGCAGGCCGCCGCCGTTGGTGATGGTGTCCGACATGACGTTGTCGGAGATCGTGATGTCCTTGCCGCCGTAGGTGACGATGTTGTTCGCCAGGATCGGCAGGATCACGGTGTTGAAGGTGAACTTGTTGTTGACGTTGGGGATGTTCTCGGCCCACATGGCCAGACCGTCGTCACCGGTGTTGCGGACGAAGGTGTTGGTGACGGTGGAGTTGGTGACACCGTAGTGGAAGTTCACCCCGTCGGCCGTCTGGTCCAGGATGCGGCTGTTCTTGATGGTGAGGTTGTTCATCGGGCCGTCGACCCAGGCACCGCACTTGGTGTGCTGCATCCAGATGTTGTCGATGACCGAGTTGGACAGCGCGCCGCCGATCGCGTTGACCTGGTCGTTGTCGACGCGCTCTCGGATGTCGCCCATGATGGCGAAGTCCTTGAGCGTGACATTGCTGCTGCCGCCCTGGTTGGCGTACTTGCCGTAGACACCGACGGCCTTGCTGCGGTCGGTGGGGTGACGGCCCTTCAGGACGCTGTACCAGGGCCCGGCGCCGGCCAGGGTCACCTTGTCGACCACGATGTGGTCGCGGATCTCGAAGTTGCCCTGCGGGATGTAGACGACCCTGTTCTGTGCCTGTCCGGCCGCCACCGCCGCCTGGAACTTGGCGGTCGAGTCGGCGGCGCCGGTCGGGTCGGCGCCGAAGTCGGCCACGACGTCGAGCGCGCCCGAGGGCTTCGCCTTCGGCGCCTCCACCTGCTCGAAGTCGGCGAGGTCGATGGTGAACGTCGGTGACTGGGCGGTCGACGACACCTGGAGTCGGACCTTGGTGCCGACCGCCAGGGTGGAGCCGAACATGGTGCGCGTCTCGTCGTAGAAGTGGTGGGGGTTGGTGTCGCCGGGGTTGTTGTTGAACGGGTAACCGCCGTAGTACCAGCCGTACTTGGAGGTCACGGGCACGTTCTTGAGCTGGTTGCCGTTGACCCGCACGTCGATCCCGGCGTCCCGGCCGGTCCCCGCGGAGTTGTCGGGCAGCGAGTAGCGGAAGGTCATGGCGTTGGCCGGCTTGGTGAGGGTGAACTCCACGTACTCACCGACCGCGTCGAGGGTCACGGCCTGCCGTCCGGAGGCTTCCGAGGGAAGCGATCCGTACAGCCGGTTGGGGCCTATCAGGGTGCCGTTGGTGGCGGCGTACTCGGCCTCGTGCTCCACGAAGGGCACGGTGGCGCCGCGGCCGGGGATGCCGACGGGTGAGGGCGCGGGCACCCCGGCCGCCACGGCGGCGGGGGCGGCGGAGATGACGACGGCGGCGGCCGTTCCGGCCACCGCCATCGCGAGAGCGAGTGAGGCGGAGAGGGAGGCGGATACGCCGCGGCGGAACAGGCGGCGTCTCGGGGGAGGTGTCACAGACATACGTCCTTGCGGCTCGTGGGGACTCTGCGGACGCGAAAAGGCTAGAAGTGCTTCCGCAGGAAGTCTATGAATCTGCGCAAGAAATGGATGCTCGGTCAGAATCTCTATGCGTTGTTCGCCGCTCTTTTCCCTTCATATCCTGGCAAGTTGGACCGGGGGTTGAGCTGAGCCTCGCTCAACTCCGGTGATCGGGAGGCCGGTTCCTGGCTCCGTCGGACGCTCGGCGGTCGCAAAACTCTCCCTGATCACAGCAAGAATCCGAGTTGCCGCACCCGTCGCTCGGACACCGTGCGCACCCTCTTGTGAGCTCTCCCGGATCGGCCCTACGATTCTTGACAGGGACATGAAACGATTCAATCAAAGGGGCTGGCATGGGCATGGGCTGGACACGCAGAAGTCTCCTGGGCACTTCCGTGGTGGGCGCTGGCGCCGGAATCGTCTCTCTCGCCGTGGGCCCGGCCGCCTCGGCCACCACCCCCGGGCGGGGCGAGGACCATCCGCGCGGCGGCCGGCTGCGCGTCGTCGCCACCACCGTGGAGTACGCCCCGCACGTCCTCGGCACCGACAACCCCACCCCCCTCCTCTCCTGGGAGCTGACGGCCGACGGGCACGGCGCCGAGCAGCGCGCGTACCAGATCAGGGCCGCCACCGACCCGCGCCACCTCGCCGGGGGCCGCCAACTCCTCTGGGACACCGGCAAGGTGGCCTCGGGGCGCGGTGTCGCCGTCCCCTACGGCGGTCCCGCACTCCCGCCCCGTACCCGCTGCCACTGGCAGGTCCGCGTCTGGGACGGCGCCGGCGACGTCTCCGCCTGGAGCACCGCCGGCTGGTGGGAGACCGCGCTCGGCGACGAGAAGTGGGGAGCCGGCTGGATCGGCGCCGACGCGGGCGCCACCCCCCTCACCCTCGAAGGCGCCACCTGGATCTGGACCGAGGGCGCGACCACCGGCGACGCCCCCGCCGGACCCCGCTGGTTCCGCTCCGCCCTCGACCTCCCCGCAGGCGCCGACATCGCGAGCGCGACCCTCGTCGCCACCGCCGACGACGACTTCACCCTCCACCTCGACGGCGTCCAGGCCGCCCACGCGCCCGAGCAGCAGGACGGCTGGCGCACCGGCAGGACCGCCGATGTCACCGAGGCCGTCAGGGCGGCCGGGCCGCGTGTCGTCCTCGCCGCCGTCGCCACCAACCGCGGTGGCGCCTCCGTCAACCCGGGCGGCCTCATCGCCCGTCTCGTCGTCCGGACCACCGACGGGCAGACACGCGAACTCGTCACCTCCGGCGACTGGCTGACCTCCGAGACCGAACAACAGGGCTGGCGGCAGCCGGACTTCGACGACAGCGGTTGGACCCCCGCCACCGTCCTCGCCCCCTACGGCGAAGGCCCCTGGGGCGACGACGTTTCCATCTCCCTGCCCGAGGCACCCGCACCGCTGCTGCGCCGCGAGTTCACCGTACGCAAGCCCGTCACACGCGCCCGTCTCTACATCAGCGGACTCGCCTACTACGTCGCCGAGTTGAACGGCGAGAGGGTCGGCGAGCAGGTCCTCGACCCCGCCTTCACCGACTACGACGAGACCGTCATGTACGCCGTGCACGACGTGACGTCCCTGCTGCGCCGGGGCGACAACGCCATCGGTGTCACCCTGGGCCGGGGCTTCTACGGCATGACCACCCCCAACGTCTGGAACTGGCACCGGCCGCCGTGGCACGGCGAGCCCCGCCTCCTGTGCCGGCTGGAGGCCGAACACCCGGACGGCACCCGCACCACCGTCGTCTCCGACACCGACTGGCGTATGACCGAGGGCCCCACCCTCACCAACTCCCTCTACGCCGGAGAGACGTACGACGCGCGACTGGCCCCCACCGGCTGGACACGACCCGGCTTCGACGACCGCTCATGGCGCGCCCCGGGCGCCCAGCAGGCACCGAAGGGCGCCCTGCGGGCCCAGCCGCACGACCCCATCGAGATCATCGACACGATCACTCCCACCAAGATCAGCGAACTGCGCACCGGTGTGTACGTGGTCGACATGGGCCGCACCACCGCCGGCTGGACCCGGCTGACCGTCAAGGCGCCCGCGGGCACCGTCGTCTCACTCGTCCACGGCGAGAAACTCAAGGCCGACGGCAGCGTCCACGCCGAGACCGGACACGTCCCGGGCCGCTTCCAGCGCGACGAGTACATCTGCGCGGGCGGCACAGAGCCCGAGGTGTGGGAACCGTCGTTCTCCTACAAGGGCTTCCGCTACGTCCAGATCGAGGGACTGCCCGCCCGCCCCGCGCTGTCCGACGTACTCGGCCGGACCGTCCACACCAAGGTGGACGAGGTCAGCGCGTTCTCCTGCTCCGAGCCCTTCTACGAGCAGCTCGACAAGGCGATGCGCCGCACGCTCCTGAACAACCTGCACGGCATCCCGACCGACACCCCCATGTACGAGAAGAACGGCTGGACGGGCGACGCCCAGCTTGGCGCGCCCACCCTCGCGTACGGCTTCGGTGTCCGCCGCTTCCTCGGGAAGTGGCTGGACGATCTGAGGGACAGTCAGAACGCCGACGGGCAGCTGCCGGTGATCGTCCCCAGCGGCGGCTGGGGGTACGGCGACCTCGGCCCGTCCCCCGAGTGGACCACCGTCTACCCGTTCCTGGTCCGCGAGATGTACCGGGTCTACGGCGACGACCGGATCGCCCGGCGGCACTGGCCCGTCCTCACCCGCTATCTGGACTGGGAGCTGGACCGCCTCGTCGACGGCCTCGCGATCACCGCCCTCGGCGACTACCTGCCGCCCGGCTACGGCGGCAACCCGCCCGAGGACACCCGGCTGACGGCCACCGCCTATCTGCACCGGGCCCTGGTCGGCACCGCCGAGATGGGCGAACTGCTGGGCCACGACGAGGTGGCCGCGCGCTACCGTACGGCGGCGGCCGGTCTCAAGGACGCCCTCAACGCGGAGTTCCTCAACGACGCCGGGCACTACAGCACCGCCAAGGACCCGGACTACCGGCAGACCTCCAACGCGATCCCGCTCGCCTTCGGCCTCGTCCCCGCCGGCGCCCGCGCCTCCGTCGTCGAGAGCCTCGTCGCCGACATCACCGAACGCGGCAACCACCTCAACACCGGCGCGCTCGGCACCAGCGTCCTGCTGCGCGTCCTGTGCGCGCACGGCCACCCCGACATCGCCCACGCCATCGCCACCCGGCGCACCTACCCGAGCTGGGGCTACTGGTTCGACAACGGCGCCGACACCATGTGGGAGATGTGGCAGCTCGACTCCCGCTCCCGCGACCACTACTTCCAGGGCACCGTCGCCCAGTGGCTGTACGAGAACGTGGCCGGTCTGCGCCCCGGCGACGACGGCTACCGCACCTTCACCGTCCGCCCTGACGCCCGCACCGGCGTCAGCTGGGCGCGCACCTCGATCCGTACGGTGCGCGGACCGGCCTCGGTGGCCTGGTCCAAGGTCGGCCGTGACCTGCGGCTCACGGTGAGGGTGCCGGTCGGGGCGAGCGCCGAGATCCATGTCCCCGCCGACAGCGAGGACAAGGTGACCGCGCCCAAGGGCGCCGACCACGTCCGCGCCGAGCCGGGCTTCCAGGTGTACCGCGCCACGCACGGGGCGTGGGACTTCGTGGCCCGGGGCTGACGGGACCCGGTCCCTGTCCGTCCTCGATCGCCGGACGGGCTCCCCACGCCCGGCGATCGAGCCCGGACGCAAGGGTCCCGTCCGGCCCACGCCCGGCATGCGTGCGCGGAGGACGTCACGTCGTGGACGCCCCCTCGGGGGCCGCCCGATGTGTGGCGCCGGAGTGTCAGCTCCGGTGCGCGCCCCCCGCGTGGGCGGAGGACGTCACGTCGCGGACACCCCCCTCGGGGGTCACCAACGTGTGGCGCTGGAGCGTCGGCTCCGGTGCGTGCCGTCCACGTGCGGACGACGTCACGTCGCGGACACCCCCCTCGGGGGGCGGCCCGATGTGTGGCGCCGGAGGGTCGGCTCCGGCGAGCGCTACCCCCGCGCGGACGACGTCACGTCGTGGACACCCCCCTCGGGGGGCGGCCCGATGTGTGGCGTCGGAGCGTCAGCTCCGGTGCGCGCCGCCCGCGCGGGGCATCGAGGACTCCCGCACCACCAACTCCGGCTGGAGCACAATCCGTTGGTGCCGGTGGTCCGCCGCCGACTCGCCCGTCTCCTCGATCAGCAGCTCCGCCGCCAGCCGCCCCATCTGCGAGGCCGGCTGCCGCACCGAGGTGAGCGGCACCGCGGCGGCCGACGCGAACTCGATGTCGTCGTACCCCACGAGCGCCATCTCGTCCGGGACGGCCACTCCCGCCCCGTACATCGACTGGAGCACCCCGAGCGCCAGCAGATCGTTCGCGCAGAACACCGCGCTCGGTCTGCTGTGCAGCCCCAGCAGCCGGGCACCGGAGTCCCGCCCCGCCGGCACGTCCAGCCGCTCCGCCTCCACCACCCGCAGCCGGTCCGCCGGCAGCCCGGCCTCGTCCAGCGCGAGCAGCGCGCCCGCCCGCCGGTCCCGGCACTGCGCGAGATGGAGCGGACCCGACACGTACGCGATGTCGGTATGGCCCTGGGCCAGCAGATGACGCATCGCGAGCGCCCCGCCGGTGACATCGTCCACCGACACCGAACAGCCCTCGTCGCTCGGCACCACCCGGTCCACGAAAACGAACGGGATGTCCTGCCGCCGGAAACTCTCCAGATTCCGCCCCGTCTCGTCGGTCGGGGTGATCAGCACGCCACGTACCCGCTGCTCGCTGAAGAGCCCCAGATACTCGGCCTCCTCGCTGCTGCTCTGCGCGCTGTTGCAGAGCATCACACCGAGCCCGGACTGCCGCGCCACCCGCTCGGCGCCGGTGGCGACGTCCACGAAGAACGGGTTCGCCATGTCGAGCACCAGCAGCGCGATGATGCGGCTGCGCCCCGCCCGCAGATGGCGCGCCGACTCGCTCCGTACATAGCCCAGACGCTCGATGGTGGACAGCACCCTCGCCCGCGTCTCCTCGGCCACCGAGTCCGGCCGGTTGATCACGTTCGACACCGTGCCGACGGAGACGCCCGCCACCCGGGCGACGTCCTTGATACCCACCGATTGCGCCATCAGACAGTGACCTCCACCAGCTCCAGACCGCTCAGACCGGCCAACGCGCGCAGCTCCGGGAGGATGTCGCCGGTGCCGAGTGCCCAGTGGTGTCCCACTCCGCTCGCACTCCACGCGTCGGTCCACTCGCCCGGGTCGCGGTCGAAGTCGACACGCGATGTGGTGTTGCCGATTTCCAGCAGCGGGCCTTCGACCACTTTACCCACCGCGGTGACCAGCCTGTAGCGTCCGTCCCTGGACTGGCCGAGTCCCACCAGCGTCACCGGGCCCCGCCGTACGTCGCACTCGACCGACACGCCCCAGCCGCGCTTGCCGTGGTAGACACCGAGGCCGCGCAGGACCGGCCGCCGCTCGCAGACCGTCGGATTGGCCGGCCCGTCGTGGCCCATCTCGACGACACCGTCCCGGAAGTTCAGCGCCTGGAGCTCGGTGAAGGTGCCGCCCGCGCCGAGCCGGTCCGTGATCAGCATGGCGAGCGAGGTGCGCAGCTCGTACTCCCCGCACGCGGGGACACCGCGCGCCGTCAGCAGCGAGGAGCCGAGGATCATGCCGGCGCCGAGGCGCTCGTGGATCTCACCCTCCAGACCCCGGTGGTAGTACGCCAGCGAGTCCAGCCCGAAGTCGGCCACCAGCCGGTCGAGGCCCACCGACACCCTGGCCGCCCACACCAGGTCCTCCTCGGCCACCGAGTCCGCGATCTCGAAGGCCGCGCGCGTCTCCGCGAGCTTCGCGGCCACGGCCGGACCGTCGGCCTTCATGGCCCGTACGCGCAGATCGTCGAACTCCAGAACCTCCACATGACCGCCGAGGTTGGCCGGCACCATCGTGAGGTCCGTCGACACGTCGTACATGCCCGGATACAGGTGGCCCATCAGCCCGTGCCGGCCCGTACGCAGCGCGCCGTGCACCCCGGCCGCCATGATCCACCGGCCGATCCGCCGCCAGGCCCGCTCGTCCTCCAGATACCCGGAGACCGAACGGAAGGGCACATCGACGCGCTCGAACGCGTTCGCCATCTCCGGCAGCGGGCAGGCACCGCAGTACGCCAGCCAATCGCCCGTGCCGAACGTCGCGTGGTCCATCGCCTCGGTCGGCTGGAGATTGACGAGCAGCACCGGCGCCCCACTGCGCCGGGCGATCGGCACGAGCATCGTCGCCGTCATGTACGTGGTGAGGAAGCCGACGATCAGATCGCAGTCGGCGGCCCGCAGCCGCTCGGCCGCCGCTGCCCCCTCCTCGGCGTCCGAGATGAATCCGACGTCCACCACCTCGGCGTCGAACGCCCCCAGACGCTCCGTCACCCGCCGTGCGGAGGCCTTGAGTTGGGGTAGCAGGTGGGGGAACTGCGGCCAGTACGCGCCGAGCCCGCCGGAGACGAGACCGATCCGGGTACGGCGCCGGGTGGTTGGTGCGTTCATGGCGCTGCCCTCACTCTCCGAGCCCACCGCGGGCGCCTCAGAAGTCGAAGTCGCCGATGTTCTTCGCGTCGAAGACCGTCGGCGGGCCGAGGATGATCTCGCCGTCCTTGCCGACCGTGTACTCGCCCAGGTCGCCGGCCTTGAACTTCTCGCCCTCGGCCCCGCTGATCTGCCCGGACGCCAGCGCCGCAGCCGCGTACGTACCGAGGTAGCCCAGCTTCTTCGGATCCCACAGCGAGAACTGGTCGAGCGTGCCGTTCTCGATGTACTTGCGCATCTGATTCGGCGTGCCGAGGCCGTTCAGCACGACCTTCCCCTTGTAGGAGGAGTCGCCGATGTAGCGCGCCGCCGCCGCGATGCCGACCGTCGTGGGCGAGATGATGCCCTTGAGGTCCGGGTACGCCTTGAGGAGCCCCTGGGTCTCCTGGAAGGACTTCTGGTCCTGGTCGTCCCCGTACGCCACCTTGACCAGCTTCATGTCCTTGTACTCGGGCTTCGTCAGCTCGTCCTTCATGAACTCGATCCAGGTGTTCTGGTTCGTCGCGTTCTGCGTCGCCGACAGGATCGCGATCTCACCCTTGTGACCGAGCTGCTCGGCGATGTTGCGCACCTGGCTGCGGCCGATCTCCTCCGAGCTGGCCTGGTTGATGAAGAGCTGACGGCACTCCTTGGCGGTGTCGGAGTCGTACGCGACGACCTTGATGTCCTGCCGCATCGCCTGCTTCAGGGGACCGCACACCGCGTTGGGGTCGTTCGCCGCGATGAGGATCGCGTCCTGCTTCTGCTGGATGAGGGTGTTGATGTACGAGACCTGGGACGACGCCTTCGCGTTGGAGGGCCCGACCTCCTTGCCGGTGGCACCGATCTCCCCGGCCGCCGCGATGCCCGCGTCGTCGACGATCTTCTCGTACGGGTTGTTGATCTGCTTGGGCAGGAAGGCGATCTTCAGGCCCTTCTTGAGCGGGGCGTCCGGATTCGCCTCGCCCTTCCCCGACTTGGCGGGGGCGTCGTCCTTCACGGAGTCCTTGGTGGTGCCCGAGCAGCCCGACACGGCGAGCGTCAGGGCACAGAGCGCGGCGGATGCGGTGACGACGGCACGGCGTCGGGAGCGGGCCTGCGACAGCATGATGGGTGCCTTTCGGGATCGGGGGGCGGGGGTTCGGACGGGGGAGTCAGGGCGCGGCGGAGACCGGGACGGATTCCTCGGCCGCCGTACGCCGGTGTCTGCGCTCCGCGAGCACGGCGACGACCCGGGGAGTCAGCACGGAGGCGACGAGCAGCAGGCCGGTGACGATCACCTGGATCTCGTTGGAGATGTCGTTGAGGGTCAGCAGGTTCGTCAGGAGCCCGATCAGCAGCACACCGGCGACGGCGCCGCCCAGCGTGCCCTTCCCGCCGTCGAAGTCGACCCCGCCGAGCAGCACCGAGGCGATGACGACCAGTTCGAGGCCGAGTCCGTTGTCGGCGCGGGCACTGCCGTAGCGCAGGGTGTAGACGATCCCGGCGAACGAGGCGACCAGACCGGACACCACGAACAGCACCAGCTTGAGCCGTTTGACACGGATGCCCGCGAACCACGCGGCGTCCTCCTGCGCGCCGATCGCGAACAGCGAGCGGCCGAAGCCCGTGCAGTGCAGCGCGACCGCCGTCCCGACGGCGAGCACGGCGAACAGCGCGACCGGATACGGCAGGAAGGTGCCGGGCACCGTCTCCGTGTACGCCGCGTACTTGGCGTACGCTTCCGGGAAGTCGGCCACCGCCTCGTCGCCGAGGATGACGGACGCCAGCCCGCGGTAGAGCGTGAGTGTGCCGATGGTGACGGCCAGCGAGGGCAGTCCGACCCGGGTGACCAGCCAGCCGTTCAGCAGCCCGCCGACCGCCCCCGCCAACAGGCAGAGGGGGACGATCAGTTCGAAGGCGAAACCGGCCTGCCAGAGTGAGCCGGCGAGCGCGCTGGACAGCCCCAGCATCGAGGCGACCGAGAGATCGACCTGGCCCGCGACCACCAGCAAGGTCATCGGCAGCGCGATCAGCGCCACCTCGGAGACATCACCGAGCGCCGCCGACAGGTTGTCCGTGTGGGCGAACCCCTCCGTGGTACCGGTGCCCGCCAGGAAGACCGCGATCAGCAGGATGCCGACGGCCGTGTCCCAGCGCAGATACCTCGACGGTGTCGTGATCGCTTTCATGGCGGTCATCGCCTGCTCCTCTTCCTGAGCGCGCTCGTCGTACGCACCTGCAAGACGCGGTCGGTGGTGATGGCCGCGAGCAGCAGCACCCCGGTGATGGCCTGCTGCCAGAAGGAGTCGACCTTCAGCACGACCAGCGCGCTGCCGATGGTGGTGAGCAGCAGCGCGCCGAGCGCCGCGCCCCAGACGCTGCCCGTGCCGCCCGTGATGGCGACACCGCCCACGACGACGGCGCTGACGACGGTCAGCTCCCAGCCGTTGGCCGCGTCCGCGACGACGGTGCCGAAGCGGGCGAGCCACAGCGCGCCGGCGAAGCCCGCGATCGCCCCGGAGAACGCGTACGCCGCCAGAATCCGGCGCCGTACCGGAATGCCCGCGAGGCGTGCGGCCTCCGGGCTCGACCCGATCGCGTACAGCTCACGTCCACTGCGGTACGTACGCAGGAAGTAGCCGGTCGCGGCCAGTACGGCGGCGGAGATCAGCGGCAGATACGGAATGCCGAGGACGCTGCCGGAGCCGAGCGAGAGCACACCGTCGGGCACGTCGACCGCGTTGATCTGCTCGCCGTGCGCCCAGGCGTGGTCGATGCCCTGGATGATGTAGAGCATGCCGAGCGTCACCACGAGCGCGGGCACCCGGCCGAAGCTGACGAGCGCGCCGCTGACGAGTCCGCAGACGGTGCCGAGCCCGATGCCGAGCAGGACGACGGTGAGCGCGCCGTGGTCGGTGCCGGAGGCGAAGTGGCCGCAGGCGAAGGCGGTGAGACCCACGACCGAGCCGACCGACAGGTCGATGTTGCGGGTCATCACGACCACGGACTGACCGACGGCGAGCAGCACCAGGATCGAGGAGTTGAGCAGCAGGTCCTTGATGCCCTGGTCGTCGAGGAAGCCGGGGTTGGCCAGCCAGGTGCCGATGATCAGCAGCGCGAGCGCGCCGCCGATCGCGATCTCGCGGGCGCGGAAGACGGCGTCGACGAGCGACCGGGCCGACCGGTCCTCGCCGACGGGGGCCTCGGGCGTGGGGGTGTCGAGCGTGGTGGTCATGTCGTCGGCTCCTTCGCCGCCGCACGCCCGGTGCCGGGGGAGTCGGGGGTCGGGTTCGTGCCCGGGGTTCGTCCGGTGCCGGAGGGATCGGGGGCGGGGTCCGTGCCCGGGATGCGTCCGGTGGCGGGGGGATCGGCGGTAGGGTTCGTGCCCGCCGTACGTCCGGTGGCGGAGGAGTCGGCGGCGGGGTCCGTGTCAGCCGTACGTCCGGTGCCGGAGGAGTCGGCGGCCGGGTCCGGTCCCGGCGTACGTCCGGTGGCCGCGGCCATCACGGTCTCCTCCGTCGCCCGCTCACGCGGTATCTCGGCGGTGAGCCGCCCCTCGTGCATCACCAGGATCCGGTCGGCCATGCGCAGCACCTCGGGGAGATCGGACGAGACCATCAGGACGGCGAGTCCGTCCGCGGCCAGTGACGAGAGCAGCCGGTGCACCTCGGCCTTCGTACCGACGTCGATGCCGCGCGTCGGCTCGTCGACGATCAGTACGGCCGGGTCGGTGGCCAGCCACTTCGCGAGGACGACCTTCTGCTGGTTGCCGCCGGACAGGACGGACACCGGATCGGTGAGCTTGCCGTACTTGAGCTGGAGCCTCACCGCCCAGTCCGCGGCCCGCCCGTGTTCGAGCGCCCGGCTGACCAGTCCCCGGCGGCGCAGGCCGCGTAGTCCCGTCAGACCGATGTTCCGCTCGACGGACATCTCCATCACCAGACCGCGCAGGCGCCGGTCCTCCGGGACGAGCGCGAGCCCGGCGTCCATCGCCGCCGTCGGTGAACCGGCGGGCAGCACACGGCCGTCGACCCTCACCTCGCCCGCGTCGGCGCGGTCCACCCCGAAGACGGCCTGCGCGACCTCGCTGCGGCCCGCCCCGACCAGCCCGGCGAGAGCGACGATCTCACCCCGCCGTACCTCGAACGACACGTCCCGGAACACGCCCTCACGCGTCAGCCTGCTCACCGACAGCACTGTCGAGCCGGGCTCGGCCGCGGACTTGGGATACAGGTCGTCCAGATCGCGGCCGACCATCCGGCGCACGAGGTCGTCCTCGGTGAGAGCGTCGAGCGGTTCGGAGGCGACGTGCCGGCCGTCGCGCAGTGTCGTGACATGCGAGCAGAGGCCGAAGATCTCCTCCAGCCGGTGCGAGATGAAGAGCACCGCTGCTCCCTCCGCCCGCAGCGTCCGTACGACGGAGAACAGCCGGGCGGTCTCGCCGCCGGTGAGCGCCGCCGTGGGTTCGTCCATGATCAGGACGCGGGCGTCGAAGGAGAGCGCCTTGGCGATCTCGACGATCTGCTGGTCCGCGATGGACAGTCCGCGCGCGGGCCGACGGGGGTCGAGCGCGACCCCGAGCCTGCTCATCAGTCCGGCCGTGGCGCGGTGGACGGCCCTGCGGTCGATACGCCGGGCCGAGCGCCGTGGCTGACGGCCCATGAAGATGTTCTCGGCGATGGAGAGATCGGGGAAGAGCGTCGGCTCCTGGTAGATGACGGCGATCCCGGCGTCCCTGGCGTCGGCGGGGCCGTGGAAGACGACCGGTTCGCCGGCGAGCAGGACACTTCCCTCGTCGGGGCGGTGGACTCCGGCGAGCGTCTTGATCAGGGTCGACTTGCCCGCACCGTTCTCGCCGGCCAGGGCATGGATCTCACCGGGCCGCAGATCCAGGGAGACGTCGTGCAGGGCCCGTACGGCTCCGAAGGTCTTGGAGACTCCCCTCAGCGCCAGGACAGGGGCCGGGCCCTTGTCGGGCTTTTCCATGGCGGGCTCCTCGGCGAGGCTGGAGTGGTCGGTGGTGTCGCTGATTCGGTCACTCAGTCATGAAAGGATTCAACTTTTCCGGAAGCTAGACGGGCCGAGCGGTTCGAGTCAATGGGCGTGCACCGGAAACCCTCGTCTTTTCGGTGTGGGGAGGCGGTGTGCAGGCCGCGGACAAGTCGAGGTCTTGACAGGCCCGTTGGCCCAGCTCATCATCGCCCATGATGAATCGATTCATGGTCTGCTGAATGGAGCGTTGAGAGATGACGAGCCGCCGATCCGACATCTCCGCCGTGAAGGCGGCCCTCATGACGCAGGCTGTCGAGACGCCCTCGTGGGCGTACGCCAACAGCGGGACCCGGTTCAAGGTCTTCGCCCGCCCCGGGGTCCCCCGCAACCCCCGGGAGAAACTGGACGACGCGGCCCGTGTGCACGCCCACACCGGTGTCGCGCCGACGGTCGCGCTCCACATCCCCTGGGACAAGGTCGAGGACTACGGGGCGCTGGCCGCGTACGCCCGGGAACGCGGTCTGCGGCTCGGCACCGTCAACGCCAACGTCTTCCAGGACGACGACTACAAGCTCGGCAGCGTCTGCCACCCGGACCCCGCGGTGCGCCGCAAGGCGCTCGGGCATCTGATGGAGTGCGTCGACATCATGGACGCGACGGGGTCGCGCGATCTCAAGCTCTGGTTCTCCGACGGCACCAACTACCCGGGCCAGGACGACATCCGAGCCCGCCAGGACCGTCTCTCCGAGGCGCTGGACGCCGTGTACGCACGGCTCGGCGACGACCAGCGGATGCTGGTGGAGTACAAACTCTTCGAGCCCGCCTTCTACGCGACCGACGTCCCCGACTGGGGCACGGCCTACGCCCACTGTCTGCGCCTCGGAGAGAAGGCCCAGGTCGTGGTCGACACGGGCCACCACGCGCCCGGCACGAACATCGAGTTCATCGTCGCGATCCTGCTGCGCGAGGGGAAGCTCGGCGGCTTCGACTTCAACTCCCGCTTCTACGCCGACGACGACCTGATGGCCGGCGCCGCCGACCCCTTCCAGCTCTTCAGGATCATGTACGAGGTGATCCGGGGCGGCGGGTTCACCTCGGACATCGCGTTCATGCTCGACCAGTGCCACAACATCGAGGAGAAGATCCCGGCCGTCATCCGCTCGGTGATGAACGTCCAGGAGGCGACGGCGAAGGCACTCCTGGTCGACGCCGAGGCCCTGTCGGCGGCCCAGCGCACCGGAGACGTCCTCGCGGCGAACGCGGCGCTGATGGACGCGTACAACACGGACGTACGCCCCCTGCTGGCCGAGATCCGCACCGAACTCGGCGCGGACGCGGACCCGGTGACGGCCTACCACGAGTCGGGCTACGGCAAGAGGATCGTCGCGGAGCGGGTGGGCGGGGAGCAGGCGGGGTGGGGGGCGTAGGGCGTGTCGTCGGAGTCCCGCCCGGCACGCGACGCCTGGCACGGCACCTCTGCCCCCTGGCCCCCGGGGGTCACGGGAGGTGCCCCCTCCGTTGTCGGAGTCGGGCGAGTACTCCCAGTACGAGCATGATCCTCGGCCTTGCGACGCACCGCACCAGCCGCCGCGGGCCCGGCCCTTAGGCGGACGGCGCTACTTCGAAGACACGGCCCAGGTCCTCTCCCGCCACCTACGGCGTCGCGCCGTCTGCGAGACTCGGCCCGTGATCCAGTTCCGGTTCGGACTGACCCCCGTGAACGACATCCAGCCCTGGGGCGGCGACACCCCCTCCCTGTCCTGGTTCAGCCTCACCGACGGCTGGTACGACATGGTGGCCGACGGCCACCACCTTCTCCGCTACACCGACGGAACGTGCGTGGACTACTACGTGGTCCGGCTCTGGGAAGACGTGCTCGACGCCCTTCCCGAGGCGCTGGAACCCGTGCCGTCCGAGCTGGTCGCGTTCGTCGCCGGTGACTCGACCGCCTGGCTTTCGGCAGACTCCCCGGACGCCGACGCCGCCGCCACCTGGTACGGCCAACACGGCCTGGATACGGGCTACTTGCGGCTCGCGCCGGGTATCCGCTGGTGGCGGACCGTGGGGGACGGCGGTGACCGCATGACCGTCGCCTGGACGTACGACCCGGACGAGGCCCACGAGTTCACCGCTCCCGCCACCGGCCGCGTCACCGTCCCCACGTCCGACTTCCTCGCCGCCGTGACCACCCTGGACCGCGACCTCTTCGCCGCCATGGAGGAACGCGTCACCGCGCTGGAGGCCGACGGACCCCCTCCCGGCGTCGAGATCGACCTCACGCACCTCCGCCACGAACAGCGGGACCGGGCGACCTGGCTGCGCCGGGCGCTGGAGAGGCCGTGCGACACCGACTGGGCGGCCGTACGGGCCGGGGCCCGGCTCCTGCCGGCCGTACCGCCCCCGTAGCCTCGTCCTCATGTCCGGCCCGCGCGTGCTCATCCTCGGCGGCACCGGCGAAGGCCGTCGGCTCGCCGACGCGCTCGCCGCCGTCGCACCGGACGCGCACGTCACCACCTCGCTCGCCGGGCGCGTCGCCAACCCGGCCACCCCCGCCGCCGGGGACGTCCGCGTCGGGGGATTCGGCGGGCCCGGCGCACTCGCCGCGTGGCTCCGTACGCACCGTATCGACGTCCTCGTCGACGCCACCCACCCCTTCGCCGCCACCATCAGCGCCCACGCGGCCCAGGCGGCGGCCGACTCCGGCACCCGGCTCCTCGCCCTGCGCCGGCCCGGCTGGCCCGCCGACCCACGCGACCGCAGACACCCCGCCCGCTCGCTCGCGCACGCGGCCGCGATGCTCCCGGCGCTCGGCGGGAGCGGGAGCCGGGTCTTCCTCACCACCGGGCGTCAGGGCCTTGCCGCCTTCGCCGGGCCAGAGCTGGACGGGATGCACTTCCTCGTACGCACCGTGGAACCGCCCGGGCCGCCGCTGCCCCGCAGCACCCACGTCCTGCTCGACCGGGGTCCCTACACCCTCGAAGGCGAGACCGCGCTTCTTGTCGAGCACCGCGTCGACATCCTCGTCACCAAGGACAGCGGGGGCCCGGCCACCGCCGCGAAACTCACCGCCGCCCGTGAACTCGGTCTGCCCGTGGTCATGGTCGAACGGCCGCCCGTGCCCGAGGGGGTGCCGGAGGTCCCCGACGTACCGGCCGCGCTCGCCCTACTCGGGTTCGGTGCCAGTGGGCGGATGTGACTGAACTGCCGCTCCGTGCAA
Organism: Streptomyces sp. NPDC058653; assembly: GCF_042716895.1. Taxonomy (NCBI): domain Bacteria; kingdom Bacillati; phylum Actinomycetota; class Actinomycetes; order Kitasatosporales; family Streptomycetaceae; genus Streptomyces; species Streptomyces sp. NPDC058653. Next base: position 68,222 of record NZ_JBHXRM010000001.1, read on the forward strand.
GGCAGTCACGCACCCACGAAGCTCACGCGCCCACGAAGCTCACCGTCTCTGTCAGGTCCGCCCGCCCGGTACGCAGCGCCGGCACGCCCTCCTTCTCGAACCCACCGAGACCCCGCAGAACAGCATCCGCCGGTCCTCGGCTCCGACCGTTCGGCCGACGGTCTCGCGATACATCGTCCACATCACCTGGGGGCAGCTGTGCAGCCCCTCCGCCCGCAGCAACAGCATGCAGAAAAGCACCACCGGCGCCCCGAAGGCCCCCGAGTTCAAGGCGGCCGTCCTCATCGGCCTGTCGGGGGCGTCACGCTCGATCCCCAGCGCCCGGTACCGCTGGTCGGCCGCGGCGGAAAAGCGGTCCGCGTAGGGCGGGTTCAGCTCCGCCGGGTACATCGGATACTCCCGCTCGTCACCCGCGTCCCCCGCCAGCGCCCTGGCCGTCGCGCGCCTCTTCAGTTCGGCGAGAGGCTCGCCGGTCACGACGTACAGATGCCACGGCTGGAGGTTCCCGCTCGACGAAGGCCGTGCCGCCGCGGCCAGCACGCGTTCGAGCACCTCCCTGGCCACCGGGCGGTCGCTGAACGCCCGCACGGCGCGGCGACTGTCGACGGCCTCGTACACATCCACGTCTTCCGTCCTCTCGCCCGACGACCACTGGTGCGCGGCGGCAGTCGCGTGGGTCGGCACCGCTCGAACCGGAAGGGTGACGTTCAGTCCCGCCGCAGCAGATACGTGTCCATGATCCAGCCCTTGCGGGCGCGGGCCTCCGCGCGGAGTTCCACGATCCGGTCCGCGACCTCCGAGAGCCGCCCCGAGACCAGGATCTCGTCCGCCGTACCGACGTACGCGCCCCAGTGGATGACCGGATCCTCCGCCAGGTAGTGGCGGAACGACTGGTGGCCGTCCAGCATCACCACCACGTCGTCCACCCCCTCCGGCCACGCTTCGGCGAGCCGGCGGCCCGTGGTGATCTGCACCGGGCGCGCCACCCGGTTCAGCCCCGTGCGGTGCTTGGCGAGCAGTGCGGAGACGCTGCTGATGCCCGGGATCACCTCGTGCTCGAAGGTGACCGTGCCGCGCGCCAGGATCTCGTCCAGGATGCCGAGCGTGGAGTCGTACAGCGCGGGATCGCCCCACACCAGGAACGCCCCCACCTGGTCGTCACCCAGCTCGTCGGCGATCATCCGCTCGTAGATCCCGGCCCGTTTGGTGCGCCAGTCGCCGACGGCGGGGGAGTAGTCGGCGCCGCCGGCCGTCCGGTCCCGCTCCGGGTCGCGCGCCTCCACCAGCCGGTACTCCCGGCCGTCCGCGATGTGCTCCGCGAGGATGTCGTGCCGCAGCCGGATCAGGTCGGCCTTCTCCGCGCCCTTGTCGAGGAGGAAGAACACGTCCACCCGGCTCAGCGCCTTGACCGCCTGGAGGGTCAGCTGGTCGGGGTCGCCCGCGCCGATGCCGATCACATAGATCTTTCTCACCGGGCCGAGTCTGCCTCATGCCCGTCCCGCCCCCTCACGCCCCGTCCCACCCTCCCGTTGGGGTGGACTCAGCCGGGTTGATACATCGGATGTCTGCGTGGGTCTTACGTTCTCCGCAGGTGGCGGCATATGCTCCGGCCATGCGTGTCGCCCTCTTCGTCACCTGCGTCAACGACGCGGTGTATCCGTCCACCGGGATCGCGACCGTGCGGCTCCTCGAACGCCTCGGGGTGGAGGTCGACTTTCCCGAGGCACAGACCTGCTGCGGACAGCCCCAGTACAACACCGGCTACCGCGCGGACACCGAACCGCTCGTACGCCGCACGGCCGCCGCCTTCGAGGGGTACGAGTATGTGGTGACCCCCTCGGGATCCTGTGCCGCCATGGTCCGGCAGCACTACCCGAAGATCGGCGACGCCTCGGCCGCGGCTCTCGCCCCCCGCACCTACGAGCTCACCGAATTCCTCGTCGATGTCCTCGGAGTGACCGACGTGGGGGCGTACTTCCCCCACACCGTGACCTACCACCCCTCCTGCCACGGGCTGCGTCTCCTCGGCCTCGGCGACAGACCCCGCCGCCTCCTGGAGGCCGTCGAGGGACTGGAGTTGCGCGAGCTGCCCGGCGCCGACGAATGCTGCGGCTTCGGTGGCACCTTCGCCGTCAAGAACTCCGATGTATCGACCGCGATGGGCCAGGACAAGGTCAACAACGCCGTCTCCACCGGCGCCGAGGTCCTGTGCGGCGCCGACAACTCCTGCCTGATGCACATCGGGGGCGTACTGCGCCGCGAGAAGGCACCGCTGCGCGCCCTGCATCTCGCCGACATCCTGGCGAGCACCCGAGAGGAGCCCCTCGTATGAGCGGGACGTTCGTCGGTATGCCGTCCTTCCCCCGGGCGGCCAAGGAGGCCGTGCACAACAAGACCCTGCGCGGCAATCTGCGGCACGCCACCCACACCATCCGCGACAAGCGCGCCAAGGCGGTGGCCGAACTCGCCGACTGGGCCGAACTGCGCGAGGCCGGGAAGCAGATCAAGGACCATACGCTGCGCCATCTCGACCGCTATCTCGTCCAGTTGGAGGCGCAGGTCACCGCGGCGGGCGGCACCGTCCACTGGGCGGCCGACGCCGACGAGGCCAACCGCATCGTCGCCGACCTGGTCAGGGCCACCGGCGAGACCGAGGTCGTCAAGGTCAAGTCGATGGCCACGCAGGAGATCGGACTCAACGAGGCCCTGGAGGCCGAAGGCATCGCGGCCTACGAGACCGACCTCGCCGAACTCATCGTCCAGCTCGGCGACGACCGGCCCTCCCACATCCTCGTCCCCGCCATCCACCGCAACCGCGGTGAGATCCGGGACATATTCCGTACGAAGATGGCCGACTGGGGCCGCGCCGCGCCGAAGGGACTCTCCGACACCCCGGCGGACCTCGCGGAGGCCGCACGGCTCCATCTCCGGGAGAAGTTCCTGCGCGCGAAGGTCGGCATCTCCGGTGCCAACTTCATGGTCGCCGAGACCGGCACGCTCGTCGTCTTCGAGTCCGAGGGCAACGGCCGGATGTGCCTGACGCTGCCCGAGACACTGATCTCCGTCGTGGGTATCGAAAAGGTGGTGCCGACGTGGCGGGATCTGGAGGTCTTCCTCCAGACGCTGCCGCGCTCGTCGACGGCCGAGCGGATGAACCCGTACACCACGACCTGGACAGGCACCGCCGACGGTGACGGGCCGCAGACCTTCCACCTCGTCCTTCTCGACAACGGACGCACCGACACCCTCGCCGACGAGGTGGGCCGCCAAGCGCTGCGCTGCATCCGCTGCTCGGCCTGCCTCAACGTCTGCCCGGTGTACGAGCGGGCCGGCGGGCACGCGTACGGCTCCGTCTACCCCGGGCCGATCGGCGCGATCCTCAGCCCCCAACTCCGGGGCACCCAGAGCGAGATCGACGCCTCACTGCCGTACGCCTCGTCGCTCTGCGGCGCCTGCTACGAGGTGTGCCCGGTCGCGATCGACATCCCGGAGGTACTGGTCCATCTCCGGGAACGGGTCGCCGATCAGGGCGGCAAGGGCCATCGGCTCGAAAAGGCCGCGATGAAGGCGGCCGGGTGGGTTCTGGACCATCCCGGGGTGCTGGGGGCGGGGGAGCGGGTGGCGTCGAAGACCCGCAAGCTGCACCCGTCGAAGCTGCCCGGCGCCGGCGCGTGGACGCGGAGCAGGGAGCTGCCGGAGATGCCGGCGGAGCCGTTCCGCGACTGGTGGAAGAAGAACCGCAAGCAGTCGGGCGGCACACCGAAGACGGACGGGAAGAAGCCCTGATGAACACCGCCCCAGGCACCGGCCCGACTCCGGGACCGAGTTCGGGTCCGACACCGACACCGACAGCGGCCTCGGCTTCGGCCTCAGCCTCAACCTCGGGCTCGCGTGAGCGCATTCTCGCCAGGGTCCGCGCGGCTGTCGCGGACGCGCCCGACGCCCCCGAGGTCACCCGCGGCTATCTCGACGCGCACACCTCCGACGCCGGGATGGTCGACCTGCTCGCCGAGAACCTCGCCGACTACCGGGCCGTCGTCCACCGCACCGACTCCGCCGGACTCACGGAGCTGCTCGCGCGCCTGCTCGCCGAGCACGGCTCCCGTACGGTGCTCGTCCCGCCGGGCCTGCCCCCGTCGTGGCTCTCCGCCGCCGAACCGACCCGGATCGAAGACCGGGAGGCCTCCACCGCACAGGAGTTGGACGAGGTCGACAGCGTCGTCACGGGCTGCGCGGTGGCCATCGCGGAGACCGGCACGATCGTCCTGGACGGGGGCCCCGAGCAGGGTCGGCGTCGCATCTCGCTCATCCCGGACCACCACATCTGTGTCGTACGGGCGCCGGAACAGGTCGTCGCGTCCGTACCGCAGGCCATGCCGCGCCTGGACCCGACGCGTCCGCTGACCTGGATCTCGGGCCCCTCGGCCACCAGCGACATCGAGCTGGACCGGGTCGAGGGCGTCCACGGCCCGCGCACGCTTGAGGTGGTCCTGGTCGAGGACTGACCGCCGCCAGGGTCCCAGGACCAGGGATCATCCCGTCAGGCGCGGCGCCTCGGCGGCCGGGTCCACCGGGGCGCCCTCGACGCGTTCCGCCAGCTCCTGGGCCCAGGCGATCAGCCCCGGGACATCGATCCCGTACGGCGCCCGGTACCCGGAGATCCGCTCGGCGCCCCGCAGCAAGAGCCGCGCCCCGCCCTTCGCGTTGCCCCGGGCCGCGTGCGTCAGTCCCACCGCGAGCTGCGCCATCCCGCGCCACAGCGCCTCCTCCTCGGCGGGCCCCGACTTCCACGCGTCCTCGAACACCTCGTGCGCGTGGAACGGCATCCCCGCGTCGAGAAGCCTTTGAGCCTCCCGCAGCGTCTCGTCGGGCGCCCGTACGACCCCTTCGGGGGCCCGCTCGACCCCGGGCGCCCCGTACGGCAACGGCCGCCCCAACCCGTCCCGCGGCCGCGCACTCCGCGCCCGCCCCTCGACGTCCCGATCCCGCCGCTTCTCCGCCATGCCCCGATTGTCTCCTGCCCCACCCGCCCCAGGAACGGCCGACCGCCGGCCGGGGGTGGGGTAATGTTCTCCACTGTGGCCGCGCGGAAATTCTCCGGACGCGGCGGCGCAACAGCGGGACGTGGCGCAGCTTGGTAGCGCACTTGACTGGGGGTCAAGGGGTCGCAGGTTCAAATCCTGTCGTCCCGACTCGTGAGAGTCGCAGATCAGGGCCGGTTTCGGAGCAATCCGAAACCGGCCCTGATCGTTGTTGGGGGTGGCGCTCGGTGAGCGATTTGCGGCCGCCGATTCCGCGCAGGACGTGCACCTGTGCGCCGGCGTCGGCGAACCTGATCAGTCCGGTGTGAGTGCTTTGTCCAGGTGGGTGGCGGCGGGCAGGGCGGGGGTGGAGATGCGTGTGCCGCGCGGGCCGGTGAATGGGCGGGGTCGCCGTCCGCGCGGGTGAGGACCGCCGCCTGCTGGAGCCGGGTGTGGCCAGTCGGCGAGTTCGGCGAGGTTGTTCCTGTCCTCAGGAGCGCGGCGAGGACGTGGGGGCGGTCGGCTAGGCGTCCGGCACGGGCGGTGCCGGTGGCCTGGCCGACGCCGGAGGACAGCAGGGGCCAGGTGTACGCCTCGGTCGTACCGGCCGTCGGCGGTGTGCACGGTGGTGGCGGCGATCTTCGTGCTGCTGAGCGCTGCTCAGCGGCGGGCGTTGCCCGCCCGCCGCGGAGACACGTCCGCAGACGCCAGCGGCGGACGGGAAGACGCGGGGGTGCTGGCGCGAAACGGCGCACCGTTGTCGCGAACCGGCCCGCCCCTGATTGGCTCGTACCTCCTCACGTTCCAGGCCTGTCCGACCCTCCCGCCGGCGGCAGACGCCGCTGGGCACCAACGGTAGGAAGGCCGCCAGCCTTCTGCTCGTCGTGTCGGCGGCGGCGAGGGGCGCGATGGCCCGCACCGGTCGGCTCACCGGACCGCTGCCGCGACCGATCGGCCCCTGACCGGTCATATCGTGCCGCCGCATCCCATGGCGCCAGCATGGATGCACTTAGCTCCATTAATGGCTCCCCTTGGCGCCATACATGTGCCATGATGACATCAAGGGGAGCGAGCGTTTCGCGGAGTGAGCAATCAATAGGGGGTCGCGCCATGGATACAGGACACAGCCGACGGCAGCCGGAGCGCGGAGCCTTCGGCGCGTTCGCCCGCTTCGTGCTCTGCGGCGGCGGGGTGGGGCTCGCCTCCAGCTTCGCCGTGGCGGCTCTCGCGTCTTGGGTTCCCTGGGCGCTCGCCAACGCTCTGCTCACCGTGGTCTCCACGCTCCTTGCCACCGAGCTGCACGCCCGCTACACCTTCGGCGCGCGCGGGCACGCGACCTGGCGCCAGCATGTGCAGTCGGCCGGGTCCGCGGTGGGCGCGTACGCGGTGACGTGTGCGGCGATGCTGGTCCTGGGGCAACTGGTGGCAGCGCCCAGTGCGTTGCTCGTCCAGGTCGTCTATCTGTCCGCCTCCGCGCTCGCCGGCATCGCGCGGTTCGGGGTGCTGCGTCTCGTCGTCTTCGCGCGGAGCCACTCGCGGGCCGCCGTCAGCCCCGTAGCGGGTGTCGTGTCCCACGCCTCACCCCCGGCCGACGCCGGGAGACTCTGCTACGCGGCCTGACCGTTCGGGCCGAACTCCCCCGGAGCGCCTTCCCGTACGTCATCCTGATGCGGCGGCGACACGACCGAAACGCCGAGCACGGGGGGCAGCACCACGATGGTTCCGGGAACGGTGCAGCAGTTGACCATCTTGCTTGTCCTCGTGCTGCCCGGTGTCTTCTACCAGGCCGTACGGGAGCGGCTGCGCGGCTCGCCTGCCAGTGAGCAGGAGCCGCAGAACCGGATCGTGCGCGCCATCGCCGCCGGTGCCCTGCTCGACGCCCTCTACGCGGTGGCTGCGGGGCCGTGGCTCGTACGGTTGCTGGCCGGGGACGGAGACGGGCCCGTGTCCGGGCTGCTGCGGGAGCCCCGCCGGGCAGGACTGGCCGCGCTGCTCCTGATCGTCGCCGTTCCCGCCGCACTGGCCTGGGCGGAGGCCCGGTGGCGCAGACGGCACGCGCGGGCGCGGTACGAGCCGATGCCGACCGCCTGGGACGCCCTCTTCCGCGACCGCGGCTCCTGCTTCGTACGGATGCGCCTCAAGAGCGGTCTGTGGGTGGGTGGTTGGCTCGGTTCGCGGTCGGCCGTGTCGGCGTATCCGCAGCAGGGGGACCTCTATCTCCAGGCTCAGTACCGGGTGGGGGCCGACGGCACCTTCCTCGGAAGGGTGCCCGGTACCGGGGGCGTGTACGTGCGGGCGAGCGATGTGGATGTGCTGGAGGTACTGCTGCCGCCGTCCGCGGCGGCGACGGAGGGAGTGGTAGCGGATGACAGAGGATCAAGAGATGGGCAGTGAGGCCGAACTGGTGGCCCTGGTCGAGGAGTTCGCCTCGCGCAGGACCTATCGGCCGACCGACGCCCTGGACGAGCCGGACGAGATGCCGCAGGGCCCCTCGGGCACCGCGATGGGGGACGCCGCGCCACCCGTGCACGGGGCCGCGGAGCCGGAGCCGTCCTGATCGCGTACCCGGGTGGCGCGGGTACGTCCCCGACTCACGGGCCCGTATGGATATGCGCAGCCCACAGATGCGGCGCCTGCGCGTAGCGGTCGCGCAGGGACCTGACCGGACGGTGCAGGGCCTCGGCCGGGTCGATGGGGCGGCCCCGGGCGATGTCCCGCGCGAGCGAGGCGTAGAACTCCTCGGTCAGGCGTGTCGCCAGTTCGTCGGAGACGGTCCACAAGGTGCCGATCACATGCGGATACCCGGCCAGTTGGAAGGACGACATCAGATGGACCGCCTCGTCGGGAAGATTGATGCCGCCCCGGGACGTGGAGCAGGCGGACAGCATGGCGAGTTCCGGGCTGCCCAGGCGCTGGGCGGCGGCGTCGGACGCGGTGAGCCGGCCGTCGTGGAGGATCAGACCGCTCTGTGACGGGCTGAGCAGTTCGCTGACGCCATGGCAACTGAAGTGGACCCAGGAGTGGGCGGCGAGCGCCTGGACGACCGCGTCCACGGTGGCGTCGGTCCCGGCCAGGAGCCGTCGGGCGGGGAACAGTTCGGCGAGCAGCTCGGCCTCGCGCGAAGCTCCGGGCAGCGGCTCGGCCCCGGGGGTTTCGGGGAGGGCCACGACCAGGGGTGAAGGGCGCGCGGGCGCACCGGAGCCGATCCCGTCGCGTGCCCGGACCAGGGCGCGGAGGGTCGGCGTGTACGAGGAGACGGCACGGTCGATGACCCAGGTGCCGGAGTCCGCCGCGCCGGCTCCTGCCGCGTGCAGCGGCAGGAACGACAGCAGGCCGGTGGGGCACCACCAGAGTCGGGGCCAGGAGGCTCCGTCGTGCGGTACGGCGTCCAGGCCGAGCCGGTCGAGCACCGGCGCGGCCACCGTGTCCCACAGCCAGCTCAGCGTCCGCGAAAGCGTACGCATCGCGGCGACCGCGTTGTCCAGGCCGTTTCCGCCGTACGCCGCGTCGATCGCGTCGATGAACTCCGCCGCCCGCGACAGGACGGCGTCCGGGGTGAGACCGGGCAGGGGGACCACGTCGATTCCGGCGTCGACGGTGACGACAAGGGCGTCGCAGCGGTATTCGCTGACGTTGACCACCACGACCGGTCCTTCGGCAGCGGCGGCGGTGCCCAGCTCCGGTACGGAGGGCGGGCGCAGGAAGTCGTCGAGTCCGGGCAACTGACGCATCTCGGTGAGCAGTTGGGACCAGCGTTGGGACAGAGCGTGCCGGGCCTCGGCGATCAGACCCGCCTGACGGTCGTCCAGGGGCGGGACGGCCAGGCCGCCCGGCGCGGTGCGCAGGGCGACGGGGAGTTGGGGCGGGGCGCTCAACTGGTCACGGATCCGCTCGAATTCGGCCGCCATGGTCGGGGCGAGGTCCCGCAGTTGCGACACGTCCTCCCGGTTCTCCAGGCCCTGGGCGAGCAGTACTCCTCTGCCCTGTTCGAGCAAGGCGAGGGCGCGGCCGGCGACGCCCTCGTTGAGCGCCAGGGCCGCGGCGTCGCTCGCCAGGCCCTCGCTGACGCTCAGCCGTGCCTCCTGATCGGCTCGCGCGAGGCTGCGCGGGGCGATGGTGGACAGCAGGCCGACGGCGTACGCGTACCCGTCGAGGGCCTCCGCGTGGTTACCTGCCCGCGCCGATGCCTTGCCCCAGACCCGTGCGGCCACGATCCGGTTCTGGCCGTGGGCGACCGGATCGTGCGCGCAGGCACGGGCGTCGCGGGCCACCTCCCCGAAGTCGATCCGTTCGCCGAGCGCGGCACGGTTCATCTGCACCTGGGCCAGCATCAGCTGAGCGCGGCTGTGGTCGGGATGGCCTTCGGGCATGCCCGCGAGCGATTCCAGGGTGACCGTGACGGCTCGGTGCAGCGCGTTCCGGGCCGCAGCACCTTCGGTCTCCCGTGCCAGGTGCGCGGCGATGGAGCAGGCGGTCGACAGGTGCAGGAGAGCTGCGGACCGCGAAGGATGGTGCTCGCCGAGCCCGGCGACCAACTCTTCGAGGACCCGGCGGGCTTCAGCGGCGGCGTGCGGGTCCTCGTCCCACACGGCACGGCTGATCAGCAGGAGACCCAGGTTCATGGCCGCCGCGTCCGTGCCCAGACGGTCGCCGTGCTCCATGTCCATCGACTCGCGCAGGAGCGCCTCCGCCTCGTCGGCCGCGGACGTGTCCCCGACGATCTCGCACCAGCGGCGCAGCGCTTCCGCGAGGTTGCTCAGGTGCATGGAACGTTCCATGGCCGTCGGCGGGCTCTCCCGCACCGCGCGGCGCAGCACCGTCACACCTTCGGCCAGCCAGACACGGTTGCCGGTGACCGACGAGCGGTTCATCAGGGCGCCGCCCAGATTCGTGAGCGCCATGCCGAGGCGTGCCTTGGGCACACGGGCCACGGCCTCGCGCAGCGTGCCGATGGCGGTGTCCATGAGTGTCTCGTCGCGGTCGTCGACGGCCCGGTACCACTCGGCGTTGCCCAAGCACATGAGGATGATGCCGTGCAGGTCGAACGTGGGCTGTTCGGCGGCCAGGGCGGCACGGAACAGCCGCATGGCCTCGTCGCTCTGCTGTTCGTCGGATGTGTGGCGGTAGTGGTCGGCCAGGGTGTTGGCGAGGTTGAGCAGAGTCACGGCGGTCGGTTGTCCCGCCGAGATGGCCAGCGCCTCCCGATGGCATCGGACGGCCTCCTCCAGCGACGCGGGGTCGCCGGTGAAACGGGCGAGGGTACGCAGGGTGTCGCCGAGGGAGCTGAGGCAGGAGGCCCGGCCGGGGGTGGCGTCGTCGGCACCGGCCACGGCGTCACGCAGTACGCCGACGCCCTCCCTCAGCAGTTCGGGGTCCGAGCGGAACTCGCCAAGAGCCAGCAGGGATTCGCCCAGGGAGCCGAGCCGTTGCACGCGGAAGTGGTCCCGCGCCGAGGTCATGGCGGCGGCTTCCCGGTGGCTGGCGACCGCGTCGGCGAAGAACTCGACACGGCCGGTGCGCAGGCCGAGTTTGGCCAGGACGGTGCCGAGGCGCGACCGGCAGGCGGCGCCCGCGCTGGTGCGGGTGTCCGGGAGGTTCGACATCACCTTGCGCAGGAGGCGTGCCGCTTCCCGGTACAGGTCGAGCGCTTCCTCGTAACTGTCGACGCCGCTCACCCCGCTCATGGAGTCGGCGCGGTTCACCAGGACTCCCGCGTACTCCGAGTCGAAGTCCCAGCGCGACGGGTCGCCGGGCGGAAGCAGGTCGATCGCCCGGAGCATCTCGTCGGCGCCCCGCCGCCAGGCATCGTCGTCCGCGCCGGCGCGTCCGGCCACTGCCGAGCCGAGTTTGAAACGCGCGGTGGCCTCGAAGTCGTCGCTGGGAGGCGGCAGTGCGAGGCACTTGCGGAAGCAGTCGGCGGCCTCGTCCGCGTCGGCGCCCGTGTCCATCAGGCAGCGCCCGAGCGCCAGAAGTACCCGGGCGCGCTCCGTGGTGCGGGCCGGCAGGTCTTCCGCGAGGCTGCGGAGCAGCGTGATCGCCTCGTGAAGTTCCCCCGGATCGTCGGAGGTTGAGGCGGCCCGCAGGGCGGCGCGCCTTCGCAGCAGATCGGCGAGCCTGGTGCCGTGGTTCACGCGTCGGCGCAGGTCGTCGGTGAGGACGGAGGTCATCTCCATGCCCCGGCGGGCGTGTGCGACGGCGCCGTCCAGGTCGGCGATGACGCCCGTCGCCGAGTGCCGCGCGCCCAGCACACTGGCGTGGACGAAGTGCGCCTGGGCGAGCATCGGATGGCCGGGCGGCGCGCCTTCCAGGGCGTCGCGGCTGGTTGTGTACGCGTCTTCGAACGCGTCCGGGTTGCCGGTACGCACCGCGCGCCCTCCCAGCATCAGGGCGAGGTTGGTGAGATACAGCGTGCGTTCGACGGCGTTGGGGGCCAGGTCGGCAGCTCTGCGGCCGGTGGCGATGCCCTCCTCGTACTGTTCGTCGTCGTTGCCGCTCTCCAGGGTCCTCAGGATCAGGGCCACGCCCAGGTCGGACAGGAACGAGGGCCGCTGGGACATGACGACGTCCGGCTCCGAGAGAACCGCGCGCAGCAGCGCGATGCCCTCGGAGAGCAGTGCCGGTTCCGCCAGTTCCTTGGCCGCGTGGCACAGGGCCGAACCGAGAGTGGCGGTGTGCTGCGCGCGGATCGGGTTGTTCCATGTGCTCAGCTCCACCGACCGCCGCAGTTCGGCGACGGCCTCCCGCATCGCTTCTCTGTTCGCGCTCGCGTCGGACCAGTGTCTGAGCGTGTATCCCAAGTTGCCGTGTCTGCGGGCCTGTTCGTCCCGATCCCCTGGTGCGCAGACGACGGCGGCACGGCCGATGTCGACGGCTTCCGAGATCGTGTGGCGTCCCGCGCCCTCCTGGAACCTGTAGAGGAGGACAATCCCGAGGTCCGACAGGCAGAGGCCCCGTTCGAGGCTGCCCTCACCGAAACCGGCGACGGCGTGCCGCAGCAGGGCCTCGGCCATGGGCAGGGCCCCGGGATGCCGGCTCCGCTGGAACATCAGCGCCACTCCGACGCCCCCGTCGTACGCGAAACCGGGTTCCGTCCCGGCTCCGTCGGGCGCGCCGGACAGAGTGGCGAACAACTGGCCCAGCCCGTCGGGCACTTGGGCGGGATCCTGCTCATGGATCTCGGCGAGCCAAAGCAGCGCGGCACCGAGCGCCGCCCGGTCGGCCTCGCCTCCGGCGAGATAGCGGTACCAGTCGAGGTGGCCGAGAGCCAGTACCCCGAGGGCCCATGTGTTTCCGTCGGGCAGGACGACGCCATCGCGTACCTCGGCGGCCGCCTCCAGGGCTCCTGGCCCGAGGAACCACTCCAGGGTGGCGGGCTCGGCTTCCGCGCGCTCGGACTGCCGAAGGATGCGGCGCGCGGCGTTCACCGCCCGCGCCGTGGGTCCCCCCGGACCGTGACCGTTCCCGCGTAACTCCACACGCGCTCCCCCCCCGTGGGACGAATGCCGTCAGCAGGATCAACGTACCGATCTCGGCGGGGACTTGAGCGAGGAATGCGCCCTCGCCCGCCACGGCGGCAGAACGCGTCGTGCGCGCGGTCCGCCGGGCACGGCTACCGGGCGTCGGCCACACCCGGGCGTTGTCGGCCCGAAGGGTCAGGGCCGCCGACTTCAGGCGGGGCACCGCGAGGCCGAAGGCGTGGCATCGGTCGACCGGGCTACCGAGGACGTTTGGGATCGTCGCTTTCCCAGGGACAGACGAAGAGGTCGGGTGCGAACCCATCCCTCGTCCCGCGCCTGGACATCAGGCTCGCTCCGCGCGGGGCGGACGTCCACGAATGCGCGGTGATCCGGCCGCGATGCCGGAACCTCCGCGACCAGCAGTCGCAGGTTCACATCATGTTGTCCCGACTTGTGAGAGTCACCAGGACTCCGGCGTCGGCGAACCAGCTCAGTCCGGCGTGACCGCCTTGTCCGGGTGGGTCGCGGCGGGCAGGGTGAAGACGAGGCGGGCGCCCGGTGTGTGGTGGGGGTCGAGGGTGATGGTGCCGTTGTGGTATTCGACGATCTTCTTGCAGAGTGCCAGGCCGATGCCGTTGCCCGTGTACTGCTCGCGGGTGTGCAGGCGCTGGAAGACGACGAAGACGCGGTCGGCGAACTCCGCCGGAATACCGATGCCGTTGTCTTCGACGGCGAACTCCCAGGCGTCGTCGGTCTGCCGGGCGCTGATGTGGATGCGCGGGGTGCGTTCGGCGGAGCGGAACTTCACCGCGTTGGCGATCAGGTTCTGGAACAGCATGCCGAGCTGGGTGCGGTCGCCCTCCACGCTGGGCAGGGGGTCGTGGGTGAGGAGCGCCCCGGACTCCTCGATGCTCTGGCTCAGCGAGTACAGCGTGCGCTCCAGTACGTCTTCCAGTTCCACGGTGGCGTGGTCCGCGAGGAGGCGGCCGACACGGGAGAACGCGAGCAGGTCGCTGATCAGGCCCTGCATACGGTTGGCGCCGTCCACGGCGAAGTCGATGTACTGGCGTGCGCGGTCGTCGAGCTGCGCGGAGTAGCGGCGTTCCAGGAGCTGGCAGAAGCTGGCGACCTTGCGCAGCGGTTCCTGGAGGTCGTGGGAGGCGACGTAGGCGAACTGTTCGAGTTCCGCGTTGGAGCGGCTCAGTTCGGCCGCTGTGGCGTCCCGATGGAGCAGTTCGGCGGCGAGGCGGGCGCGCATGCCCTCTACGTCCGCCGCCAGCAGCCGCAGGTCCGCGGGGCCGGATCCGGTGACGGGGTGGTCGAAGTCCCCCGCCGCGACGGTACGTACGTCGGCGGAGAGGCGGTCGAGATGGTCGGTGACGCCGCGGCGCAGGGCGAGGACGACGGAGCCGGCGAGGCCCAGGATCACCAGGGCGATCGCGGTGAAGGTCCAGTTCCGCAGTGCGCGGGCGTCGAGCAGATCCGCACGCGCGGACGCCCGGTCGTCCTCGAGGTGCCGCTGCTGGTCGGAGACCGCCGTACGGAGAGAGTCGAAGAGTCCCCTCCCCTCCTCCGCCCGTGCCTGAGCGAGTGCGGCGGGAGCCGGGGACGCGGCGACGGGTTCGGCGATACGGGACTGCCAGCGCTCCGCGAGCCGCTGTATCTCGGCCAGGTCCCGCCGGCTCTCCCTGTCGGTCAGTCTGCCCAGCTGCTGTTCGGCGGCCTTCTGGCGCGCCAGCCCGGTGCGGTACGGCTCAAGGAACTCGGTGCGCCCGGTCATCCCGTAACCGCGGATGCCGGTCTCCTGGTCGACAAGCGCGCCTTCGAGCCGTACGGAGGCGATCAGGGCCGGTGACGAGCGGTCGATGAGCCGGTTGTTGATGGCCGTCGACCGCGCGAGGATCCACGAGCCGCCGGCGATCAGCGCGACCAGCAGCACCAGCGCAACCGCCGTGCCCGCCGCCACCCACCTCCGGGTGGTCCACCGGGAGATGGACACTGTCGGAACACGGCCGGACGGCCCGGACGAGTCCGGGTGTTCGCTGCCCACGAAGCGCTCTCCTCAGGGTTTCCGGCCCGGACGGCTCCGAGCCCGGGGAGTGTACCGTTGTCCGACAACAACAGTTGTCGCGGGTGGCTGGGGGCCTAGAGTGCGTGGCATGACCAGCGATGTCACTGCCTCGGCCGAGGAACGGGAACTGTCCGAACTCGCGGAGGAAGCGGTGACCGAACTGGTACGGCGCATGGTCGGCCAGCTGCCCAGATCCCCTGCGGCGGACGGCCGGCAGGACATCGCGCCACCGGGGCAGTCGGACGCTGCGGAACCGGCCGCCGGCAATCCGCTCGATCATCTTCGTGCCCTGGCCCACCTCAGCCGCGCCGTGACCCGGTGCGCCCAGCAGGAGGCAGCGGCGGCGGCCCGCGCGGGGGCCGGTTACCCCCAACTCGGGGCCGCCTGGGGAATCAGCCGGCAGGGCGCACGTCAGCGCTGGCCCGGTCTCGTCTTCACCGCCCGCCCCACTTCACGCCCACTGCCCAACACCGAGCACAGGAGCCCCACCGTGAACGCCTTCCCCGCCGAAAGGCCCTACAACGTGCTCTTGGTCGAGGACGACCTCGCCGACGCCGTCCTGATCGAGGACGCGCTCGTCGAGCGGGGCATGGCACGCAGTATCGCGCGGTGCCCCGACGGCCTCGCGGCCCTGGAGTATCTGCGCGACACCGGCAACGGCCGCCCCGACCTGATCATTCTCGATCTGAACATGCCGCGCATGAACGGCAGGGAACTGCTCGCGGCTCTGAAGAACGACGCCGACCTGGGCAGCATCCCCGTCGTCGTACTCACCACCTCGACCGCGCCGGACGACATCGCGGACGCGTACCGCCAGCACGCCAACGCGTACGTCGCCAAGCCGATCAACCTCCCCCAGTTCATCGAGGCCGTACAGGGCATCGACACCTTCTTCCTCGACACCGCGACCCGCCTGCCGCGCCCCTGAATCGCTGTTTCCGATCCTCGGGGTGCGGACGAGGCGGTTTATCCCGAGTGCGGGGCCCGCTGGGTGGCCGCCTTCCCGGATCTCCGGCCGGTTTCCCTCTCACTCCGTCACGGGCAGGCACTCGGTGAGCAGGTCGATGACGTCGTGCCAGGCGCGCCGCGCGTGCTGTGGGTGGTAGCCGACACCGGGGACCGTGCGGTGGTCGACCGGCGGGTGGTGGAAGGCGTGCAAGGCGCCGCCGTAGACCACGAGGCGCCAGTCGACGCCCGCGGCCTGCATCTCGGCGGTGAACGCGTCCCGTTGCGTGGGCGACATGATCGGGTCCTCCGATCCGACCCCGGCCCACACGGGGCAGCGGATACGTTCCGTGTCGCCCGGTCGGCCCGTGGTCAATCCGTTGACCGTGCCGATCGCGCGTAGGTCGACGCCGTCGCGCCCGAGTTCCAGAGCGATGGCGCCGCCGGTGCCGTAGCCGACGGCTGCGATCCGGTCGGGGTCGGTCCGCGGTTCGGCGCGCAGCACGTCGAGCGCCGCGTGGCCGATGCCCCGCATCCGCTCGGGGGCGGCGAGCAGCGGTAGGCAACGGGCCAGCATCTCGTCCGGGGCGCCCAGATAGCGCCCGCCGTGGATGTCGAAGGCCAGGGCCACGTATCCCCGTTCGGCGAGCGCGTCGGCTCGGCGGCGCTCGACATCGCTGAGCCCCGGGCCTTCTGGTCCGAGCAGCACCGCGGGCCGGCGGTCGACGCCCGCCGGGAGCGCGAGGTGCCCGATCATCGTCAGGCCGTCGGCCGGGTACTCGACCGTGCGCGTTGTCATCGTCGTCATGAGACTGGACCGTAGTGATCGTCGAGCCCGGTCGGGCCGGTGTTCTGCCGCCGGCAGAACGGTGCGGGAGGGCCTCTGAGACGCGGCGACGGCTCACGAGGTCCGTCACGAACGTGACGGAGCCCGGGAGCATGTCCAGCTCCCGGGCTCCAGCTTGCCACCCATTTGCGCACACCGACGGCGTTTAAGAGCCGCGGGTCATGTTGAGATCGACGTGTTCTGCCTTTGAACTACAGCGCCACGAGAGAGGCGCCGGGGGGACTTGAACCCCCATCCGTCGATGTTCGCCCACGCTCGGTCGATCCGGTGTTCGGCGGCGAATACTGAGACTGGAGCGAGAATCTGAGTTTCATGGGGCCGCCTCTGCCAGGCTTGGGCCACCCCCGCATGTGGTGCGGGGAGAGGGATTCGAACCCCCAACTGACACCCCTTCATCAGCTTCAACATCAGTTTCAGCTTGCGCTCATCGCGCACCCTCCGCTCGCGACGGAGGGCGAATGTGGGGGCTACCTGAAGAGGTAGCCGAATACCGCGTCGCCGACCCGCTGGTCGGTGACCTCGGTGTTGTTCGCCTCCTCGCGGGCGAACTTGACGGCCTGCTGGAGCTTCTCGACGCGGTCGAGGAGCTCGTTGACCCGTCGGGCGGGCAGCGCGCCGGAGAACTTCACGGTGGTCCAGTAACCGACCGGGAGGTCCTCGTAGTACACCTCGACCTGCGCCGGGTGCTTCTCCGTGGCCTCGGCCTTCACATGGTTGCGCGGAACCTTCTTCGTACGGATGGTCCGCACCGGGTCCGTCTTCCACGAGTCCGTCGAGGGGTCCAGGCTCCACGACTCGGAGGCGTCGAGCACCGGCAGCTTGCGCACGAAGGTGTGCAGGTCGGTGAGTTGCTTCTCCAGGAACAGCAGGTACGGGACGGGCACCTGGGGCAGCAGCACCGTACCGTCGACCACCACGTCCGCGACCGCGGACCGGTTCGCCCAGTCCTTCGTCGCGGTCACGTCGAAGAGCCGCGTCAGCGTCCCGGCGGTCGTCCGCAGAGCGTCCTCGGCCTTGATCTGCACCCGCGTGGACTCGGGCGGCAGCTGCTCGCCCTCCTCGTCCTTGGGCTGGTAGGTCCGGGAGATACCGGCCAGCAGGGCCGGCTTCTGTACGTCCTGGTGGGCCTGGGTGAGTTCCTGGAGGGCCTTGGACTTGACGCCCTTTTCGACTGCGATGATCTGATTCAGCTTCGGCACACCGCGAACTTAACAACCCTGCGCCGCACGCACATCCGATTAAATCCCTGGCCCCTCCCTCCTGCCCGACGTACCTCGCTGGTCCGGCAACGGGATCGAGGCACCGTACCGGCCGCCGCGACACGGTGAACCTTCCCGGTCACAGCACTAGCGGCGGGCCAGCAGCACCCCGAGCGTGCGCGCCGCCGATGTGAGCGTGGGGTGGGTCTCGACGGTGAAACCGGCCTCGTCGAGCCATTCGGCCATCTGGCTCGGGCGGCGACGGCGGACGTACGACTCCGGCCAACTCCCGCCGTCCGCCTGC
This sequence comes from Streptomyces sp. NPDC058653, assembly GCF_042716895.1. NCBI lineage: Bacteria > Bacillati > Actinomycetota > Actinomycetes > Kitasatosporales > Streptomycetaceae > Streptomyces > Streptomyces sp. NPDC058653. Next base: position 86,066 of record NZ_JBHXRM010000001.1, read on the forward strand.
GGGTCGGGCGGTGACGGGTCGCCGACATGAAAACCCACCAACAGCAGACCGCCGGGCCGCAGCACCCGGCGGAAGCCGGCGAGGACCGCGCCGATCGCCTCGTCGGGGACGTGAATGATCGAGTACCAGGCGATCAGCGCGGCCAACGCACCATCGGCCAGGTCGAGTTGGGTCATCGATCCCACCTCGAACCGCACACCGGGGTGCTCGTGCCGCGCCACCTCGATCATCCGGGGCGACAGATCGATACCGAAGGCGTCCACACCGAGGTTCCTCAGATGGGCGGTGATCCTCCCGGGCCCGCACCCCACGTCCGCGACGGGCCCGCCGCCCCCCGCCCGGACCAACTCGGCGAACAGCGCCATCACGTCTTGTTCGGGGGGCAGTTCGGCCAGGAGGTTCCGTGTCTCCTCCGCGTAGTCGGCGGCGTCGGCATCGTAGGACGCCCGGGTGTCCGCCAACCACTGCCCGGTCTCCGGGCCTATCCGTCCGGTACTCACACCGGCAGGCTAACCCAGCAGCCGGTCACCGCGACCGGCCCGGCACGCGCTGCCTCATCCGTGGTCAGCCGATCGCGTCGAGTTCCACCTCGACCAGCCACTCGGGGTCGATGAAGCGGGAGACCTCCACGACGGTGCACGCGGGCCGGATGTCGGCGAACCGTTCACCGTGCGCACGGGCCGCCTCCCTCCATCGCGTGACGTCGGTCAGCAGGAGACGGGTCCGTACGACGTCGCCCATCCCGGCCCCCGCCTCCCGCAGTGCCCGCTCGGCGATGTCGAGGCACCGTACGGTCTGCGCGTAGACATCACCGGGCCCGACGGTGGAGCCGTCGTCCCCGATCGGAGCCGTACCGGCGACGACAACGTACGACCCGACCCGCACCGCCCGCGAGAACCCGATCTCCGGCTCCAACGGGGAGCCGGAGCCGACCAGTTGTCGTTCGTTCGCCATACTGCTCCCTCTGTCGGTCCCACCCGGCGTCCACGTGGCCGAGCCGTCGATTCCTGCCGATGGCGGTCGTGTTCGCAGGGTGGTGGATCTGGTGGATTGTTCGGAGCTTGTCCACGCCACAGCACTCTCATCCAGCCGAACGAATCCCTCAGGCTCAACGGCTCAACGGCTCAACGGTGGATGATCAGCCACGTCGCGACCGCCGTCACGTCCTCCGACCGGTTGCCGATGATGTGCGGCCGGTGGCAGGGGTACGTGATCGAGTCACCCGCGGCGAGGGTCACGATCTCCGTGTCCGTGTCCGCCCCGAACTCGATGGTGAGTTCGCCCCGCGTGACCGTCCCCACCTCGTAGCCGTCGTGCTTCAGGAACTGACCGTGTGCGTTGGAGATCGCGCCCGGTGGATAGACCGACTCGAAGAACTCGACGTCCGACGTCGGCGCGGGCGACAGCCTGCGGAAGGTGACGCCGCCGTCGAGCAGGATCGGGTCGACCTCCCACGACCGGCGGATCGCGAACCCCCGCTCCTCGACCGGGGCTTGCGGCTCGTCCGTGTCGAACACCGCGGCCAGCGGTACGCCGAGCGCCGAGACGTACGCGATCAGCCGGCTCACCGACGGGCGCATCGCCCCCAGTTCGATCTGCGACACCGCGCTCGCGGAGATTCCGAGTTCACGTGCCAGCGCGCGCAGTGACTTCCCCGAGCGGAGGCGGAGTTCGCGGAGCCGTAGCCCCAGGCGCTCGGAGCTGATCGCGTCCACCGTCGTGCCCGGCCCGGGCCCCGGCTCCGACGTCGGCCCCGCCCCCGACTCCCTGTCCATCAATTGCGACACATCCTTTACACGGCCGAAAAACAACGAGAGGTGTCAAGTGCTAGCTTGACGCACCCTGTCAAGGAATGACTTTACAGCGCTCCCGGAGGCATTCATGGCCGAGAACACCGCGGCGCCGAGCGTCACACCACCCACCCCGCCCACCACACCCGCCACCTCCACCGAAGCCACCGACACGCGCTACGACCCCAGTCTCACCAACGACGACCTCGCCCCCGTCAAGAAGCAGTCCTGGAGCTCGTACAACATCCTGGCCTTCTGGATGTCCGACGTGCACAGCATCGGCGGATACGTCACCGCGGGCAGCCTCTTCGCGCTCGGACTCGCCAGCTGGCAGGTGCTGTTCGCGCTGATCGTCGGCATCCTCATCGTGAACGTCTTCTGCAACCTCGTCGCGAAGCCCAGCCAGGTCACCGGAGTGCCGTACCCCGTGATCAACCGCGCCGTCTTCGGCGTCGCCGGTGCCAACATCCCGGCCGTCATCCGGGGGCTCATCGCCATCGCCTGGTACGGCGTGCAGACCTACCTCGCCTCGCAGTCGCTGCTCATCATCTTCCTGAAATTCTGGCCGGGTTCAGCCTCCCTCAACGACTCGACGTTCCTGGGGCTCTCCCCGCTCGGCTACCTCTGTTACGCGATCCTCTGGGTCGCCCAGGCCGCCGTCTTCTGGCGCGGTATGGAGTCCATCCGCCGCTTCATCGACTGGGCCGGACCGGCCGTCTACGTCGTCATGATCGTGCTCGCCGTCTACCTGGTCGGCAAGGCCGGCTGGTCGAACATCGGCTTCAACCTCTCCGAGGGGGAGAGCCTGGGCTTCGGCGCCTCGATCCCGGTGATGCTCAGCGCGATCGCGCTCGTCGTCTCGTACTTCTCCGGCCCGATGCTCAACTTCGGGGACTTCGCCCGCTACGGGAAGTCGTTCGACGCCGTCAAGAAGGGCAACTTCCTCGGCCTCCCCGTCAACTTCCTCTTCTTCTCCCTCCTGACCGTGATCACCGCCTCGGCCACCGTGCCCGTCTTCGGGGAGCTGATCACCGACCCGATCCACACCGTGGAGCGTATCGACACGGCGTTCGCGATCCTCCTCGGCGGGCTGACGTTCGTCATCGCGACGATCGGCATCAACATCGTCGCCAACTTCATCTCGCCGGCCTTCGACTTCTCCAACGTGAGCCCGCAGAAGATCAGTTGGCGGGCCGGCGGCATGATCGCGGCGGTCGGGTCCGTACTGCTCACGCCGTGGAACTGGTACAGCGACCCGGAGGCCATCCACTACACCCTCGGGCTGCTCGGCGCGCTCATCGGGCCGCTGTTCGGCATCCTGATCGCCGGCTACTACGTGATAAGCCGTCAGCACGTCGTCGTGGACGACCTGTTCACCCGGTCGACGACCGGCCGCTACTGGTTCCGTAAGGGCTACAACCCCAACGCCGTCTGGGCGACGGCCCTCAGCGGGATTCCGGCGGTCGCGTCCGTCCTCGTTCCGAAGATGCTGCTCGACCTCGAACTCACCACCAGGGACCTGACCGAGATCTCCGACTACAGCTGGTTCATCGGCTGCGGCCTCGGCTTCCTGGCTTTCGTCGTGCTGGAGCGGCGATCCCCGCGGATCGTGGTCGAGCGATGACCCGTATCCGCGTGATCAACCCCAACACCAGCCGGGGCATGACCGAGAGCATCGGGCGCTGCGCCCGTACGGCCGCGGCCCCGTCGACCGTCGTCACCACGGTCAACCCGGCCATGGGACCGGAGTCCATCGAGAGCCACTACGACGAGGCACTGGCCGTCCCCGGCCTGCTCAGGGAGATCGCCGCGGGTGAAACGGCGGAAGGGGCGGACGCCGCGGACGGATACGTCATCGCCTGCTTCGGCGATCCGGGGCTCGACGCCGCCCGTGAGCTGGCGACCGGACCGGTGGTCGGGATCGCCGAAGCGGCGATGCACATGGCTGTCCTGGTCGGCCGGAGCTTCAGCGTCGTCACCACGCTGCCCCGGACCACCGGACGCACCTGGGACCTGGCGCGACGCTACGGCTTCGCCGACGCCTGTCGTGGCGTGCACGCCTGCGACATCCCCGTACTCGACCTGGACGACCCGGGCCCGGCCACTCTGCGGACGGTGACCGAGGCGTGCACGGCGGCCGTGAACGAGGACGGGTGCGACGTCGTCGTACTCGGCTGCGCGGGCATGGCCCCCCTCGCCCCCATGCTCGCCCGCCGGACCGGCGCGCAGGTGATCGACGGCGTCGGCGCGGCGGTGAAACTGGTCGAGTCGCTGGTGTCACTGGGCCTGCGAACAAGCAAACGCGGCGAGTACGCGCCACCGCCGCCGAAGAAGTACAGGGGCCTGCTGGGCGAGTTCAGCGTCTGACGTATCGTCAGGGTTCGCCGCAGGCTCCCGGGCCTTCTCCTTTATCGGTTTGATTTCATAGTCGCCCGTACTTCATCTTTTGGGGGGAGACGTCCTCTGCGCCGACTCCCCGGCCCGGGTGCTGAATTGCTTGGACCGTCGCTCGACGCCTGTGATCCACTTGGGCCATGAGTCTGTCGGTGGAAGTGTTCGTCGTCGGTGCGGACGGCAAGAGACAGATCTTGGACATTCCGGAGGGATGCTCTGATCTGGCCGGATTCGAGCGTTGGCGAACCACTGTGTGGGGCTCGGAGGTGGTTCGTTCACTGGGAGCCCAGTTCTTTCCGGTCCTGGCAGAGGCCGACTTGTACGTTGAGGCGGGCCAGGTGCCGGAGTTCCGCCGCGAGTGTGCCTTGCTCCGCGAGAACCTTGAGGAGATCGTCGCCGGTGGTTCCCCTGTGAGGACGGCCGAGGAGCTCAGGCGCCAGATCTCTGAGAGGTTGGCGAACATCGAGGATGCCGCCACGCGTGCGCAGGGGATGGGCGCGGGCGTCCTCATCTGGTGAGGTGCCTGGGTTTTCGCAGCTAGCCGGGTTCGGTCGGCACCGTGTCCAGGACGGGGCCGGCGATGTGCCTGTTCGGATGGTGCCGGCGTCAGTGCTTGGCGAACCGGCGCAGGGCGTCGAGTACACGCGGCGCGAGCGTGGTCGGGTGGTCGGCGTCGTGCAGCAGATGGTCCACTCCGGGCAGGATCACTCGGCCCGGTCCACCGGCATGCGCGTGGCGCAGGGCGGTCGTCAGGGCGTTCGTTGTGACACATGGGACCTGGGCGTCGTTCGTGCCGCATGTCAGCAGCACCTTGGTTCCCGGCCTGAGCGCGGCGGCGGCGTCCGGTGGATGGACGGCGTCGTCGCTTTCCACGAACCGGGCGTTGGGGCCTTGGAATGCCTCGAAGAGGGCGGCGATCGTGGGGGGCAGGTCGGTGGTCTCGACCGGTCGGCTTTCGCGCAGGGAGACGACGGCTGCGTCGATGGCCGCGTTGACGGCGCGTTCCTGTCCCGGTGTGAACTGGCCCTGCCGGGTCGCTTCGGCCATCTGGGCCTTGAGTTGGAGCGCGACCAGGTCCAGCATGCGGATGGCCTGCGGTTGCAGAAGCGCCAGGCCGGTCGGACGAGGGCGGACGGTGCCGCCCAGCAGCAGTCCCGTCATCGCGCCCTCGCTGTGTCCGACGACGAGCAGTGCGCGCGGGTCGGTCTCCGGCTGATCGCGCAGGGACTCGTAGGCGGCTCGCGCCTGGCGGACGAATGCCGGGTAGTCGAGTTCTTCCGGGTGGTCCCGGTAGGCGCCGAGTCCGGTGCGGCCGGTGCCGTACTTGTCGAACCGCAGCGTGGCGATTCCGTCCCCGTCGAGCGCGTCGGCCACCTGTGCCAGGGTGTCCGGTGCTGTCCCGGGCGGTTGGTTGCCGTCGCGGTCGGTGGGTCCGCTGCCGGGCAGCAGCAGCGCCGCCGGCAGCCGTTGCCCGGCACGGTGTTCGGGAACGTGCAGGGTGCCGTACGCGGTCGTACCGTCGGCCGTGAAGACGACATCGCGGTCGGCGGCAGGGACGAGACCGGGCGTTGCCTCGGCCGGGGTGACGGTGACGACGGCCAGTGCCATCAAAGACGCTGCCAAGTGGCGGAACATGGGGCTACCTCCCTTCGGGCGAGGTCTTCAGACGAGGGCGTTCTCGACCAGGGCAACAGTCGCGCGGGGGTCGTCGACCTGGAGGACCAGGCGTGCGTACTCCTCGTCGGCTAGTTCGATCACGACCGCCTTCGACGGGTCCTTGACGTGCCAGAAGACCTTCTCACCGTCCTGGTGGAAGGTGCCCGCGGTGATCAGACCGGGTACGCGGGAGCCCGGCGCGCGGATTCCCTTGGATTCGGCGGCGATACCGGGGTCGGCGGTCGCGCCACGGACGTTGGCCAGCGGGATGGTCAGACCGCTCTTGAAGGCCCAGAGCTTGTCGAGACCCTCGATCACGACAACGAGGTTGTCGCCGTCGATACGTATCAGTGCCATGCCGGGTTCCCTTTTCAGGTGAGAGGGCCGAGGCGCTGGGTCAGCGCGGTGGCGGCGTTTTCGGGGTTGCCGCGCAGGAGGATGCCCAGCGCGGCGGCGGTGAGGGCGGCGGCCAGGTCGGCGGGAACGCCGAGTGCGTCGGCGATCGCCTGGTCGACGGCGGCCAACGCGGCCGTCACCTCGGAGGCGACCTCGGCGTCGACCGGCGCGCGTTCGACCGCCGCGAGCAGAAGCAGGCCGAGGTCGGCCGACGTGACGAGCCGCAGCGCGGCTTCGGCGTCCGACGCGTCGGCGAGTGCGTCGAGCAAAGGGCGGACGTCGTCGGCGAGGTGGCGGCACAGAGCGATCAGATAGAGGCCGCGCTTGCTGCCGAACGTCTTGTACAGGCTGTTGCGGTGCACGCCGAGGTGGCTGACGAGGTCGTCAACGGACACCCCGTCGTACGCGCGTCCCCCGAACAGCTCTACGGCGGCACGCACCGCTTGGTCTTCGTCGAACGCTCTTGGCCTGCCCATGGCCACCACAGTAGAGAGTTGAGGAACGATCAGTCAAGAACGATCGTTCCTCAATCACCGATCCCCCTTCTGCGGTGGTTCGGTGGTGCGGCAGTGGCGGTGAATCAGCTTCGCGTGATCGGGAAGGCGGTGCTCCGGGCCAGGGTCGGCTTCTTGGGAAAGGTGTGTTGGGTGTGCGGATCTCCGGACGTCGGGCGAGTCATCCAGGGTCGCCGCGGCATCACGATCAGCCGCGGCCCTCGAACGCCCCGGCACAGTGGCCCCCGCCCTGCGGAGCAGCTGTTCCGCGTTCTCAGCGCGTCGGGGTCGCCGGGCTCTCCGTCGTGCGGGTGCGACTCTTTCTGATTTCGTCGTGGTGGTCGGTGGCCCAGCCGATCAGCCGCATGACGATCTCGTGCAGGCCACGGCCGAGCGGAGCGAGCTCGTACTCCACGCGCGGTGGCACCTCGGCGTAGGCGGTCCGCGTGATCAGGCCGTCCTCATGGAGTTGGCGCAGAGTGCGGGTGAGCATCCGCTGGGAGATGCCGGGGATCTGGCGCTGTAGGTCGGTGTAGCGCAGTGGTCCGTCCTGAAGGACGGCGATGATCAGCATGCTCCACTTGTCGCCGACCCGGTCCAGTACCTGCCGGATGAAGGCCATCTGATCGGCGGGGATCGTCGCGCACGGCCCGATCGCGGCCGCCATCTCCATGTCCGCGCGGTCCTGCATGGCGCCCATTCCTCTCCGTCGCGCACACCGGTGTGCCTTTTGTGACGCCTTCCATACTGGCGCATCATGGCGTTACGAACAAAAGAGAGGAATTGGAGGTCAGGCCGGTAAGGGAGAGATCTGGGCGAGATCACCCGCCCCTGGCGCGGGCTCGGCGGCCATCGCGTGGACCGGGCCGTGAAGCTGTCGGAACGGTCGAGCACAGCGACCAGGTCGAGTGGAACGCCCGCTCCTGGCACACCGCTCGGTCCGACCAACGCCCTCTCCGGTCCAGTTGGAGGAGAACCATGTCCAAGGTCATAGCCATCTTCGGCGCCGGCCCCGGCCTCGGCACCGCGATCGCGCGCCGTTTCGCCGCCGAAGGCTTCCGCGTCGCTCTGGTCGCCCGTCGCAAGGAGCGCCTCGACGCGCTCGTCGAGCAGTTGACCGCTGAAGGGGTCGACGCGGCGGGCTTCCCCACCGACCTGTCCACCCCCGAAGAGGCCACCACGGTCGTCGACGCCATCCGCGAGCGGTACGGACGCATCGACGTCATCGAGTACGGCCCGATCCCCAGCGGTGGATTCACCCCCGCCGCCGAGCTACAGCCCGACGCCCTGGCCCAGGGCGTCCCGCTCCTCATGCTCACCCCGCTCGCCCTTGTCCAAGCCGTCCTTCCGGAGTGGAGGGAGCGCGGCGACGGCGCCTTCCTGATGACCACCGGCGCCACCGCGGTTCATCCCATGCCCTACGCGAGCGGCATCGGACCGTTGATGGCCGCCGCCCGCAACTGGCTGTACTCCCTCAACGGCGAACTCGCCCCGTCCGGCATCTACGCCGGCACCCTGTCGGTCGCCGCCTTCATCGCAGGCAGCGAAGCCGCGGAAGCCGCTGCGGCGGCGGGCGATCCCACGATGGCCGCGCTTCGGGTCGTCGGCTCGGCCGAACTGGCGGCGCTCTACTGGGACATGTACACCAAGCGCGACCGCGTCGAGCAGGTGCATCCCGAGCCGGAGGGCGACCACTAGCGCGGTCCACCCGGTACTCGGCGGGCCACCACGCCCGCCGAGTACCGCAAGCGCGGCGTGACCCTGTTGAGGGTGGGGCGTCGTCCTGGCCGGTGCCTTGTCTGCGTTTGAGCACGGGCCGCCCCTGCGGGCGGTGCCGGTTCAGGCGGCCGGCTGGGCCGGGCCCGTGGGGGGTGGCCAGTTCCGCAAGGTCATGTCGGCCAGCTGCTGGAGGACGTCGCGTGTGATGCCGCCGGCGGCCTGGACGGCGATACCGTTCGCCATGGTCATGAGGTGACGGGCGAGCAGGGCGGGATCGGTGTCGGGGGACAGGTCGCCTTCGTCAACAGCTCGTTGGAAGCGGTCCCTGAGGTGTGAGACGTGCTCGTCGCGCCAGGCGGCGAGTGTGTCGCGGGCGTTGCTTCCCGGTTCGCCAGCGGCGAGGGACCCCTGGACGCCGAGGCACCCGGCGGGGCTGCCGATGCCGGTCGTGGCCCGGACCGCGCCGTTGAGCATCGCGGCGGCCACCTGGCGGGCGGTCGGTTCCCGCAGGGCGCGGGCCCCGTACGAGGCCGGGCCCTCGGTGTAGCGCTCCAGGCACTTGCGGAACAGGTTCTCCTTGTTGCCGAACGCCGCGTACATGCTGGTGCGGTTGATCCCCATGGCGCCGGTCAGGTCGGTGAGGCTGGCGCCCTCGTAGCCCTGCTCCCAGAAGACCCGCATGGCGCGTTCGAGGGCTTCCTCGGTGTCGAATCCCCGCGGCCGGCCGATCGGCGCCTTCTGTCCCGTCTCCATGACATCGATCGTACTCCTTCTGTACCGGTCGGTGCGAAAGGTGCTACGGTCTCTTTCAGTACCGATCGGTACCGAATCTATGGAGGCCTTGATCATGGGGGAGTTCGAAGGCAAGACCGCCGTCGTCACCGGCGGCAGCAGCGGGATCGGTCTGGCCGCCGCCGTCCGACTCGCGGCCGAGGGCGCGCACGTGTTCATCACCGGCCGGCGTAAGACCTTGCTGGACGCGGCCGTCGAGACCATCGGCCCGGCAGCCGCCACCGCCGTGGTGGGCGACATCTCCAGCCTGGCCGACCTGGACCGGCTCTACGACACGGTCCGCGCCCGGGGCCGGGGCCTGGACATCGTGTTCGCCAACGCCGGAACCGCGTCGTTCGCGACACTGGAGCAAGTCACCGAGGACCACTTCGACGTGACCTTCGGCGTCAACGTACGGGGCACGCTGTTCACGGTGCACAAGGCGCTGCCGCTGCTCAACGACGGCGCGTCGGTGATCCTCAACTCCTCGGTGCGCGCCGACGACGGTGTCAAGGCGTTCGGCACGTACGCGGCATCCAAGGCGGCGATACGGTCCTTCGCCCGCACCTGGGCCAACGAGCTCAAGCATCGCGGCATCCGGGTCAACGCGATCTCCCCGGGCACCATCGACACTCCCGCGGTCGACGCCGTGGCCGAGGGAGACGCGCCCGTCACCAAGGACCAGTTCGTCGCGGGTGTCCCGCTGGGCCGGATCGGTCGCCCCGACGAGGTCGCCGACGCGGTGGCCTTCCTCGCCTCCAGGCGGAGCAGCTTCATCCTCGGCGCCAACCTGTACGTCGACGGGGGCGAGAACCAGATCTGACATTCCCGTACGCGACCCGCACGCCACAACCCGAAATCCAGAGTTTCAGAGAGGGCCATCATGTCCGACACCGACCTGCGCGCGTTCTTCCAGCGCTACATCGACGCACTCAACACCCACGAGTTTCAGCGCATGACCGAATTCATCCACGACGAGGTCGTCATGAACGGCCAGAAGGTCACGCGGGACGATGTCATCGCCGAGCTTGAGGGGCACGGCGACGCGGTGCCGGACTTCACCTGGCGGGTCCAGGACCTCGCCATCGAGGGTGACCGCGTGGCGGCCCGACTGTTCAACAAGGGGACGCCCGCGAAGGAGTGGTTCGGCGTCCAGCCCACCGGCACCACCGTCGAGTACGCCGAATACGCGTTCCACAAGGTCCGTGACGGACGCTTCTACGAGATGAACTACCTGATCGACGCCCAGGCAGTTGAGCGACAGCTGGCCGGCTGACGTCCGGGTCGGTCTTCTTCGTCAGTATCTCTGCGGGCCCGCCGGCCCTCCGGCCAGGGCGTGCGTCGCGTGGGCCGGTACGGTCAGTGCGCCCCGTGCCCGCTCACGCGACCGGCCGGCGGGGGCCTGCTGCCGCGACACCAGCCCGCCGCCCCCACGGGCGGCGGGCTTCCGGCAGCCCTCAGTGGTCGTCAGGCGCGGTGGAGTTTCCAGTCGCCGACGTTGCTGGAGCGGTTGTAGTAGGCGTTGGTGCAGACGTCGTACTTCCCGGCGGCCGGACCGGTTCCGTTGGTCTCCAGGAAACCGCCGTTGTCGCCGTAGGTGTTGAACAGGTGGACGACGTCGCCGGTACGGACGTTCTGGTCGCCGGGCGTGGACGCCTGGGCGAAGATCCGCCAGCGGCCCGTCCCCGGAGCGCGGTCCTGGTCCTTCGAGGTGGACACGTTGTACTTGGCGCCCGCGTTCTTCTGGTCCGCGCCCGCGACGCCGTTGGTGTCGAGGTAGCCGCCGTCACCCCCGTAGAGGTTCTTCAGGAAGACCAGGTCCCCGCTGACCACGTTGGCACCGGCCGCCTTGCCCGCGGCGGACAGGACCTGCCAGGTCCCCGTGCCGTCACCGCGCGTCGGTGAATCGGCCGTCGACACCGCGTACTTCGCGCCCGCGTCGCTGCTGTGGCCGTTGGTGTCCAGATACCCGCCGGCCCAGTTGCCGTAGCCGTTCTGCAAGTGGATCCGGTCCCCGAACTTCAGCTCGTTCGCCATGCCGCTCCCTCAGCTCAATGGTGCGCGGACCACCGCCAAGCGGCTGTGCTCCGCGTCCTGCCACCTGTGAGGATCTTGAATCCAGGGGGCGACACGCCCGGAAGGCCACCATGATCACTGATTCGAGTGAGGCGGCGTCAACTCCCCGGGCGCTCCCCGTCTGACCTCGACCACCTTTGGCCCAACGGACCTGTGTCGGGGCTCTGATGAGAGGGTTCGACCGCCGACGTCGGTCACGACGGCCCCGTAAGCGCGACCGTGACACCGTTCCCGCCAGCGCAAGAGCCGCCGTCGCATGGATCCTTCACCCCGTCATGAGGGATGGCCGGTGTGATCATTGACGCGTTTGGGAGCCATGTCCCGCCTCGTCCCAAGCGTCGCTGAGGCATATGCAAGCCCGCCGCCCAATAACTTTCTGTGCCCACGCGCTCTGTCTGGGTAGTGTCCGGTGCTCGTGCCACGTATCTCGTACGCGTGTCGCATTTCCTGCCAGGAAGGACACACACCGTCGTGCCTTTACACAGACAGCAGGCGTCTCGGCGTCGGGCTCGCATCGCGGCCGGGGCCGCGCTGCTCCTGGTCGCCGAGGCGGCGCTCATAGCCGGGACCTCACTGCCGACCAGCGCCGCACCCGCGCCGAAACCCGCCGCCCAGAACACGACTGGGCCGTCGGAGTCCGAGGTCATCGAGTCGGATGTCGCGTGGGCCGCACAGCATGCCAAGGGCTCGAAGGCCTGGGCGATCACGCGGGCGAAGAACACCGGCAAGAAGACCGTCGTGACCGACGAGACGACCGCCACCACGTACACCGTCGCCAACCCGGACGGCACCCTGACCACCGAACTCACCGCGGGCCCCGAACGGGTCTGGAAGAACGGCGCGTGGCGGAAGGCCGACGCCACCCTTGTCGCGGCGGCCGACGGCAGCGTCGTCTCCAAGGCGCACCCCGGCGGGCTCCGGCTGGGCGGCAAGGGCGGCGACCTGCCCGACTCGCTGCGCGCCGCGCAGGACGAAGCCGCTCGTGACCTGGTCACCCTGGGCACGGGCGACGAGCAGGTGACGTTGCGCTGGAAGGGCGGTCTGCCCAAGCCGGTGCTCGACGGCACGACCGCTACGTACCGGGACGCCGTGCCCGGCGCCGACGTCGTCGTCGAGGCCACCCGCACCGGTTTCGAGCAGTTCGTCGAGGTGAACGAGCGGCCGACGGGCGCCTACTCCTACACACTCCCCGTCAAGGCCAAGGGCCTGAAGGCGGTGGCGAACAAGGACGGCTCCGTCACCTTCACCGACGCCGGGACGGGTGCCGAGCGCGCAACCATGCCCGCCCCGGTCATGTGGGACGCGAGCGTCGACAAGCGTTCGGGCGAGCACACGAACCGTGCCCGCGTGGACATGAAGGTGATCGACAAGGGCGCCGGCGAGATCGACCTGGTCGTCACCCCTTCGGCGGCGTTCCTCGCCGACCCGGCGACCAAGTTCCCGGTCACCGTCGACCCCTCCACCTCCGCCCTGTCCAACACCTTCGACACCTACGTACAGCAGGGCGAGACCGTCGACTGGTCCGCAGACACCGAACTCGACCTCGGCAACCCCGGCACTACCAACGCCAACGGCACCCCGCGCACCGCGCGTTCCTTCATCACCTGGAACACCACGCCGATCCAGGACGCGCTGATCGTCGACACCAACCTGGCGCTGTGGAACTTCCACTCCAGCAACAGCGACTGCGCCGCCCAGTCCTGGACCGTCTGGGACACCACCGCCCCCTCCACCGCCTCGCGCTGGACCGCCCAGCCCACATGGAACGACCAGTACCACTCCTCCACGGAGACCAAGGGCTCCCCGGACTGCGCCACCCAGCCCGACGGCTGGATCAACGCCGACGTCGACACCCTCGTCCAGACCTGGGCGTCCGCGAAGGCCACCCGCGGCCACATGGGCCTGCGCGCCGCGACCGACGACATCAAGGCGTGGAAGCGCGTCAACTCCGCGAACAACACGGCCAATCAGCCCAAGCTGTCCGTCACCTACAACTTCCGCCCCTCGGACGGCACGGACCGGCAGGCCGGCGCCCCGTTCAAGTCCTACGCCGGCGTCTGGGCGGTCAACACCACCACCCCGACCCTGCGCGACACCTTCACCGACGCCGACGGGGACAAGGTCAGCGGCACCTTCCAGGTCTACGACGCCGCCACCGACACCCCCATCACCACGCCCGCCGGTGAAGGGCTGCTCGTGTCGGGCTTCGTCGACCAGGGCAAGCCGGCCTCCGTCACCGTTCCGGCCGGACAGCTCAGGGACGGCAGGACGTACAAGTTCCGCACCAACGCCTCCGACGGCACCCACTACAACCTCAACTGGTCGCCGTGGACCCAGTTCGTCGTCGACACCACGGCGCCCGGTGAGCCGCAGAGCATCACCTCCGCGACGTACCCGGAGGACTGGGGCGGGGGCAGCGCCGGCACCGCGGGGCGCTTCGACGTCACGACCGGCGACCCGTCCCCGTACGAGGTGCAGTACCGCGTCGACCCGTTCGAGGACGACGCCGCCGACCACGGCTGGGAATCGGTACGCACCACCACGCCGACGAATGCGGCCAAGGCCCCGGCCCCCGACGCGGCGTACTCCGTGACACCGGCCGCCGACGGCAATCACCTGACGCAGACGCGCACCGTGGACCGGGCGGGCAACGTGGGCCCGATCAAGGATTACGGGTTCACCGCCGGGAACCGGGACTACAACCGGGCCCAGAAGGTGGACATCAAGCTCCCCGTGCTCGACACGGCCTCCTCGGACCCGGTGCTGACGGACACTCCGCAGCCGCCGCCCGCCCACCCGGAGGACGGGAACATCGCGTGGAAGGGCTGGGAGCCGCGTACCTTCGACAGCGGCGGCACAAGGGTGACCGTCACCCCGCTGCAGGAACGCTCACTTGCGGGGACTCGTAAGGCGGCGAAGGAAGCCGCCGAACGCGAGAGGACCCGGGCGCCCAGCTACCCGGACCCGATCATCAAGGGTGACTGGTGCCAGCCCAGTCTGTTCGGCGAAGCACAGAAGTCGCTGATCACCCGCAATGAGGCGTGCCTGTTCTTCGGTCTGAAGTTCACCGCGACCTACAGCTGGAACGGTGTCCCGGTCGCCGAGCACCACGCGTCCTTCGAGGTCGCCTACCAGGTCAAGACGGATCCGAAGAACGGCGACATCAAGACGTGGATCCAGATCAACCCCATCTTCAACGACTTCCCCGGACATGACGAGTCGGTGCTGCTCGGTGCGGGAAGCGACGACGCGTACATCGACTCCATGTGCTTCAGCGCCGCCTGCGAGGGAGCCGTGCAGAGCAGGGACGTGAGGAACTTCGACTTCTACAACGACCTGAGCTGGAAGGGCGGCGGCGACAGCCAGCCGGTCGACTCCCACATGGCCACGGGAACGGCCAGCCACAAGTGGGACGGCTCGGTCAACAGCGCCACCGGTACCCGGGACATCGACCTGTCGAGGGGGCTCCCGGTCTGGTTCATCGGCCAGTTCGACACCTACTACGAGCCGGCGGAGGGCAAGAAGGACGACACCGTTCACACGCCGTTCCGCTCACCGCGCATCGACGTGCGCTGCGACAAGGTCACGTCGAACGGCTCCGACCCGGGCTGCGTCCTGCCGCAGTACTTCCCCCAGTACAAGTTCAACACCGCCAAGTACCCGGCTGCCGCGGCGCACGCCTGGCTGATCCAGAACAAGTCGGCGGTCAAGGGAAGCGGCAAGAACCGCTCCGATCCACTGACCTATCTGCCGTCGCAGAAGCGGAACGCGACCGGCTACGAGACTGACAACAACCGGGAAAAGGTGATGTGCTCCAAGTCCCGGTCCAAGCGCGCGGACGGATGGGTGCCCAGCAAGCCGTTCCTCAAGCACCCCTGGACGGGCCTGCACCCGGAGATCACCGAAGGCGCCGCCGAGGCGATCTCCTGCGACGAGTTCCCGTTCTCCTCGACCTACCAGTCCCCGGGCACGCCCAAGGTGAACGGCGGGACGAACACCGCCGGTGCGAACGGTGGCGGTGAGTGCATCCAGACCGTGGCGGCCAAGACAGACGACGGCAGTGAGCACCTGCTCGACGACACCCGCTACGACGCCCCGACGTTCGCGGAGAACTGCGGCCGGTCGTCGATGTCCCTGAAGGTCAACTCCGGATCGATGAGCAGGTTCGGATTCACCGACCCGACATTCCTCAAGACCTTCCGGGTTCTGGACGGCGACGCGTACACCCTCGACCCGGGCAACGCCTGGTTCAAGGCGTGTGACCCGTCCAAGGCCACACTGGTCTGCACGATGGCCACGCCGTAGACGTCGTAACAGCTGGTACGTGACGGTCCCCGCCCGGATCCGGGCGGGGACCGCTGCGGTCAGTGAACCGGGTTCCAGTGCTCGGCGGCATCCGTCAGCCACGACCCCTGAGGACGGTCCCAGATCAGGCAGCCCCATACGACACCGGGCACATCGGAGCCCATCAGGTCCGGGGGCCCTACGTCCAGCGTGCGGTGAACGCTCTCCAGATAGACGGCCATCGACGGATAATCGGGCGCCCCGGCCGGTTCGTCCTCCAACGACCACTTCCCGACACCATGGGCGCCGATGTAGGAGCCTTGCAGCGGTGCGTCCTCGTCGTCCCCCGTGAGCCAGGGAACCACCTCGGCGCCCCAGAAGTCCCGCGTCCCGGGCTGGGGAAGGCGCGGCGCCAGAGCCTTTGCCGGCGAGAGAAGCACGCCGTCCGGGAGGAACTCCCCGGAGAAGATCTCGCCCTGCTCGTCGCCCTCGATCTTCTGATGCTCCACACCACCGCACAGTCGCCACAACGCACCCAGCTCCACGGGCAGCCCGAACCCGAGGTGCTGCCTCAACTGCGAGTCGGCGGCGGCGATCTCCTCGTCGGCCGCGGGCGGCAGGAGGGAGGCGTACGAAGTGGGGGCATGCTCGGCAAGCCATCCGGTGAGAGCCCGCCAAGCTGCGGCGACGCGCTCGGCTTCCTCTCCACCATGAGAGTGAACAGACACGCGATCACGCTACAGGAGGCGGATGTGGCGCGTTGCTGCTTCCCGGAGTCGCGCGGAGCGATCACGGATCGGGCGCGGGCGGCGGGATAGCACTTGGTCACAGGCTTGTTGCCTACCTCTGGGCGATGGCGGGGGTGTCTGTCTCTTTGGTCAGGGTCGTGGGCCAGCATGGTGGTATGGCGATCTGGTTCCGCACCTACTACGAGGACGAGGATCGTTGGCTGTACTTCGAGGCCGATGACGAAGGCCTGGCAGTGCGGCAGGTTGAGGTCCGGGGGCGGGACTCGCGTCCCGTGATTGCGGCCTCCTTGGAGGAGGTGCTTCGCTTGCGTGATCGTGCTGATCTCGCGGCGATGGGCCGCTATGAAGGGCAGTACGGCGTTCTCGCCGAAGGGTCCGTGGACGGTTGGCAGGACCAGCCGCGGGCGGCTGGGATCTCCGCCGAGGAGTTCGAGCGGCTGTGGGCTAAAGCACGCTGGGCTCTTGGCGGTTCAGCCTGATCTGACGGGTTGGGGTTCGTCCGTGCTGGGGACCCGAACCGCTCCAGCAGGGCGAGGACGGCCGGTGCTGCGACTGCGACCTCAGGACCCGTTCCAGCGAGGGATGGATCTGGGTCAGCAGGCCGTGCAGCCGGTCCGCGACCGGGGCGGCCCCGCTGGCCAGGTCGTCGCCGAAGCCGACGATCGGGGTGACGGCGGTGGCGCGAGGTTCGCCCTTGCCGACGTCTAGGCCGAGGAAGCCGTCGACGTCGCCGGTGTCGATCGCGTGCAGGCCCCGTTGCGGAGCCATAAAAAAGGTAACGGGGGGCGAGCAATAGGCACTCTCCGGCGTTGGCTTGGGGGCTGCGACGGGAGCTGGCTTACCGGGGGAGTCAAGAGGAAGGCGTTCTCGGCATTTTGCTGATGGGCGCGGATAAGGTGGCGAGGTGCGCGACGTTGATCTCCTGGTGCGGTTGCCTGGCGGCCACCAAGACTCCACCTGCATGTACCAGTTCGGGCCCATTTTGTCGGACCGTAACCTCAGGCCGTCGAGCCCAGCCGGTCCAGTTCGCTGCCGATCGCCTCTCGCAGCCCGTCATGCTGCGGACCGAGCCTGAACTCCTCGTCACTCCACCGCTCACGCGGATAGAGCCACACCGGACCACCCACCACATCTGCCGGCTCCCACCCGAACCGCGGCCAGACATGGACGTGCAAGAACGGGTCCGTGTTCCCCAGGATCTCCAGATTGACCCGGCGGAAATCCGGGTCCAGCCGCTGACAGGCACGTTCGACCGCTTCCCCGAGCTGGTCCATGTCAGCCAGGAACGACAGACGCTTCCTCCTCGGCAGATCAGACAACCGCTGCACATCCGGTTCATCTACGAGAAGAACCGAGTAGCCCGGCAGGAACTGAACATCCCCGATCACCGCGAACCCCGACGTCAACCGTCGCATCACGGTCGGGTTCTCGCCCCTCAGCGCGGTCCCGATCCGATCCATCCGCCAGTCACCGGTCATGGCCGAAACCTACATTCCGGTGATCAAGGCCGCTCCTCGCTCTCCAACCGAGTCCTCGGCGGATCACGTCATGGACCATATGGTTAGGCGAAACCCTGACCGAAGGTCATAAGGAACGGGCTGCTCGAAGTGCGGCCGCGCCGCCCTGTGTTCAGCAGTTACGACAGCAGGATGAGGCAGTCCCAGGCGTCCGCGGCTCGTCTGGGGAGCAGGCCGCCGAAATCGGCCAGGGCCAGGGCGGTTCCGGCTCTGCCCGTGAGGAAGCCGTGCGGGACGGGGTGTGGGGTGTTGGGCAGTGTGGCTTGGGCGGCCTTTTCCGTCAGGCTTTGGTTGGGGAAGCGATGGGCGGCTTGGAGGATTCCCGCGCTGCCGTGGCAGAGCGCGGTTCCCTCGGTGTCCCACTCGTCCGGCCCCCGCGCCGCGAGTTCGGCCATAGCCTCGTTGGCGGCGTGGTGGAAGGCGGCTTCGCCGATGGCGTGGCCGGCGCTGCGGAGGGCGGTGGCGATGCCTGGTGTGCCGTAGCACCAGGCTGTGGTGCGTCCTTCCGTACGGATGGTGGCCCGGCCCTTGGTGTCGAGGGCTGTACCGCTGATGTGCGGCGGCCATGTGCGGTTCGGGGTCTGCCAGTTGAGGAGCCATTCGCCCGCGGCGCGTATGGCGTCGGTCTGTCCCGGCACGGTGTTTCCGGACCGATGAGCGGTCGCGAGGAGCGCGAGAGGGCCGGCGATGCCGTGGGCGAGACCGGTGGTGGCCGCGCCGGTGGCCGGGATTCGGACGGTTGGCGGGTGGAGGCTTGCGGGGAGCCACCAGCCCGGTCGGGTTCCGACGGGAGTGAGGATCATATGGGTGAGCGCGCCGAGGGCTGCGCGCAGGCCCGGTTCGGCGTCGCCGCTGTGACCGCGAGTGTGTGCGCTGAGAAGCACGCGGCCGATGCCGGTGAGCCCTTTGATGGCGTCGTACACCATCCAGGGCGTGCCCTGCTGCTTCTCCGCGCGCCGGTGGTGATGGTCGGCGAGCGCTGTGGCGCGTGCGCGGAGCCAGGCGGTGGCACGGGGCAGCAGTCGGTGGTGGGGGTCATCCGGCGGTAGGTAACCGGTGCCGATGATCAGGGAGGCGGCGACAGCGCCGGGGCCGGTGTGGATTCCGTCGGGGGGCGCGGTGCCCAGCAGGCGTCCGGCGGCTTTCCAGTGGGCCGCGGCGGTGTCCGCCGAGCTGGGCTCGGCGTCGGCGAGGCAGGCGTGGAGGAGGGCGGTGCCGGCGAGCCCGTAGCACAGGGTGTGCGCGGCACGTGCCGACAGGCGGTCGGTGACGGTTTCCGGGTCGCGCAGGCTGTGGGCGATGTCCAGCGCTGCCTCCGCCGCCCGGCTGCGGAGGCTCGTCGTCACGGGCGGTGGAGGAGGTCGGCGGCCAGGGTGCGCATGATCCGTTCGCGTCCGGGATCGGTGCCGAGCATGCGGTTGGCGTGCAGGTGGATGATGTCGCCGGCGCACCGAGCGGTGAACTCCTCGGGCAGGACCTTGCGGTAGGCCTGGAGTGCGTCATGGCGCGCGGCATGGGCCGCCGTCAGGTGGTCGGGTACGAGGTCGTCGCCGAGACGGGGGCGCAGCGCGTCGCGATGGCGGCGCTGCCCCGGGGTGAGGTGGCGGGGTCCCAGGGCAGAGCGGGGTGCGTCGGGGGAGAGCGTGCGGGCGATGTCGGCGGCGCCGGCGGCGGCGATCAGAAGCCGTGTGTCCTCCGCACTGGAGAGGGCGCCCAGGGCGAGGCGGCTGTCGGCGCAGAAGACGTCCTCAACCGGGGCGATGGCCCCCGGGCCGCCGTAGCGCTCGATCTCCTGCTCGTACGGCTCAAGACGCAGCGCGCCGGGCGGTACCAGGCGCTGGTCCCGCAAGTGTTCGGTGAGGGCCGTGAGTTGGGGCTGGATCTCGGTGGCGAGGGTGCGCGGGGGTGCGTGGAGGCGAAGGCGCAGGTGGGGGCCGAGGGCGGGGGTGGTGTAGCGGAGCCAGAACCAGCGCTCCACTTCGTCGGGGAGGCCGTTCAGCAGCGGGGCCAGCTGGGCGAGGACGGTGTCGTGGAGGTGGGCGGGCGCGGTCAGGGTGGCGGAGAGCCAACTGCTGCCGGGGAGATGGATGCCGGTACCTGGTGCTCGCAGTGAGTTCCGCGGGTCCGAGGGGGTGGGACGGGGTTCGTGGCTCCGGGTGAGGGGGACGACGAGGTCGATCACGTGACGTCCTCCCTCCGGGCCGTCGACTGCGCCCAACTCCTCGGGCGCGGCGAAGGGTTCGGCGAGGAACCGGGTGCCGCGGTGGACGCTGCGGCGCAGCAGTTCGCGGTGCTCCGTCTCACGCAGGTCGAGGGGGAGGCGGCGGTCGGCTTCCTCGGCGACGAGAACCGGCGGAGGCGCGGGGCGGGTGTCGGCCCGCCAGGCGGCGAGCCGCCGGGTGAAGGCGGCGCGTTCGCCGGCCGCGGAGGTCAGCGCCTCCGGCAGGAGCCAGCGGGCCGGGGCGAGGAGAATGCCGTGGTAGCGCACCCGCGGCGTATAGGGCCAGCTTTCCAGCGGAGCCCAGTTCCATGGATGCCAGGGACGTGTCCCGCTCTGGCCGAGCAGATGGAGAAGGTACGCGGCCGGGGGCAGGTGACGGGGCGTGAGGCGGTTGTAGAGCACGGGCAGGACCGGACGCTGGTGCCGGGTGGACCACAGGAGCAGATGGGTGCCGTTGGTGGTCACCGCGAGTTCGGGAAGAAGCAGGTCGCCGTCGCGCGCCGGGACATTGAGCGGGATCCGCCACGGTGCGACGCCGGTCTCGGCGGCCAGGGCTCCGGCCGCGGAGGTGCGGGGCATGCAGGCGATCTCCGCGATCATCGGGCCGTTGCCGGTGTCGGGCCGCTCATGGGGCACGAGGCCGGGGAGTCGGCGGTGCCACCGGCCGGGCGAGGCGCCCGCGGTCTGCGACCCGGTACCGGGACACACCGCGACCCGCACACCGGCGGCGTCACGGAGAAGCTGGACATGGATCTCGGCACTGCGCGGCGGCGCCGGAGCGGAACGGCCCGCGAGCTGCCGGATGTGCTCCTCGCGCAGCACGAGTTCGCCCCTCCCGTCGGCGAGCGAGTTGGCGAACGAGTCGGCAAGCAGCCGGGCCAGCACGGCGGTACGGCGGGAGTCCGGCTCCTCCTCGGCGCCGAGCCCGTCACCTGCACGGGGCGGGCCGAGACCGGTGGTGGAGTCGAGGACCTCAAGCAGGGGCACGAGCCGCTGACGCCCGTACAGGGCGCGGAAGCGCCGGTGGTAGTCGGCGAGCGGACCGCAGCGGTGTCCGATCCGCCACAGAACACTGGCCGCTTGAGCGGCCCGCTCACCCACCGAGGAAGGCAGGGTGATCACGGCATCGGCAACCGTGTCCACCATGAGCGGCCGGTCCACCTCGTGAAGGCCGCGTGCGAGCTCGCGAGCCTCCTCCAGCAGGCGCCGTCGCGTCGCCGTGCCGGGCGGGTGCCGGTCACACCGGATCAACAGAGCGGCGAGACGGGCGAGGGCGGTCCGGGCCCCGGCTCCGGGCGGAAGCCTGTCCAAGAGATGCCGCAGCGGGGCGGCCCGCAGGTCTGTGGGGAGCAGATCGGTCAGCAGCAGACCGGTGTCGATCATGACAAGGACGGCGCGCCGGACCATCAACTCCCCGGCTCCGGGATGGCGCTTCAGGAGGTCCGCCATCACGTCGGCGGCCGGCGCCCCGCCGCGACTGGATTCCAGCAGCCGACGTGACACCTCGGTGGCGCGCACGCCGGACACCCGGGCGCCGCGCGTTGTGGGACGTTCGATCTCCAGCCGCCAGCCGCGTTCCACGACCAGGGAAGCGGAGGTGAGAGTGAGGGCGGGTAACAGCTCCGGCTCCTCGGTGAGCAGACGGGAAGCCACCGCAGTCAGCCATGCGGGGCTCGGCGTGGTCACCGCGCGGTGGGCACTCCCCAACCGCAGGACCGTGGCTGTGCCGGTGAGTGTGGCAGGCGCGACACCGGCGAAGACCCCATGCGGGGTGGTGCGGAAACGGGAACGCAGGTCATAGCCGGTACGTGTCGCGTGTCCACGCTCGGTGCCGTCGGTCGACCCCGCACTCCGTGCGGCCAGGAACACGCCCTCGTCCAGAAGTCCGCCGTGCTCCTCGGCCGAGGCGGAAACGGGACGCAGAGCGATGCGGGCCATGGCCACGGGGTGAGGATCGAAGAGCCTTCGCACAGCACCGTCCGCTCAGGTACGAGGGGCGGGCCGGGCACGACATCTCGCGTACCCGGCCCGCCCGAGATGTGTCCGTCGTCAGCAGCCGCTCGTCGGCCCCTGCGGAGGCGATTCTCCGCAGCCGTCGCCCGTGGTGTCGCCGTCCGCGTCGTCCTCGTGCTCGTCATCGTCGCCGCCGGCCCAGACCCCCAGCTCGCCGATGTCCTGGTGCACGGCGTCCAGGTCGAAAATGTCGGCGAGTTCCGCGGGCGCCTCACTCACATCATCGTGCGGTTGCCCCTGGATTGTCGGTGCGGGCATGTCCACTCCCTCCGCTCAAACCTCCCGGCCCGGCGCCGGACGGCGTGGATCCTGGGCACGCCCCACTGCCGGACGGGCCCGTGTCTTCAGGCGACTGTCAGGCGGACGCTCGGCTTGTCGACGCTCACGCCGCCGGGAAAATGGGGGTCCTCAGGGCCGTAGGCGCGCACGACGGGCTCGGAGTCCCTGGCCTCGCGGTCGAAGCGGCGGACGGTCTCGGCGAAGCGGGAGGCGAGCGCCTCTCGGCCCGGGCCGTGCGCGATGACCCCCAGCTCGTACCGCTCGGAGGTCGCCCGCGGTACCTGTCGCAGGCTCAGGTACGCGAGCGAGTCATGGGTCCACACCGCGGGCATCCCCGCATCGAGGACCCAGCCCACCAGCTCGCGTCCGGCCGCCTCGGGTGTGGCGCGCAGCCGTCCGTAGGGGGCGATCGCACCGGCGAGCCACACCTCTAATCGCGGCAGCACGCCCTCCTGGCCGCCCAGTTCCACCGACGTCCACTGCTCGCGCGACGGTTCGGTGAACGCTTCGGTCAGCGCGTTCGCGTCCGCCTCCTGGTCCTCGTCGACGACCAGCCGCACATGCCTGCCGGCGAGTCGGACGCTGCGTACGGCGCGCGCACTGGGGCCCTGGATGGACACGAATCCGGAACGGATGACCGTATCGGAGCGAAGGTGCCCGTCCTCGTGGGCGAAGGCCAACGTCCGGGAGAGGCCACGTAACCGCAGGGGTACCACCAGCCGCCCGCCCGGGGCGAGTTGGTCCCGCCACGCCGCGGCCACATCCGCGGCGCCGACAGTGACAATGATCCGGTCGAACCCGCGCGCGGGGGCGTCGGGCAGCGGTTGCGCCCCGTCCGCCTGCCTGACCCGCACCCGCCCGTAGCCGGCTCTGTCGAGAAGCTCGCGGGCCCGGGAGGTGATGTCCGGATCGATGTCGACGCTGGTCACCGAGCCGTGCCAGCCGACCAGCTCCGCCAGCAGCGCCGCGTTGGCCCCGCCCGACCCGATCTCCAGCACCGTCATCCCGGGGGCGATCCGCGCGGCCTCCAGCATCCGGGCATGCAGCCAGGGGGCGGAGACCGAACTGACCGGTTTCCCCCGGTCGTTGAACTTGGTGAAGATGCCCTCGGGCGCGCTGTAGACCTCCTCCGCAGTCACCTCCGGAGCGAAAAGATGCCGGGGCACCGCCAGAAAGGCCGCCTCCACCTCGTCCGAGACGATCGCCCCACGTGCCCGCAGCTCCGCGACCATCCGCCCACGCAGCACGTCAGGCGTCCGGATACTCACGCTTGTCCCTCTCACGCAGCCCCCCTCCGCAGGTACGCCGCCCCCAGTCCACGCTCCGCTGCGCATCCTTGTGGTGACGAGCTGTAATGCAACCACGCCTCACTGACATCCCGCGCGCACGGCATCGATCTCCAGCCACGCCTGAACCACCGGTCTCTCCCAGTGGTGGAACCTGAGGCGGCCAGAAGCCTATAGGTCGCATTGCGTGCCGTGAATAGCACGCTCGGTAGCATTCCGGGTCCGCTTCGACACCCGGAAGCGCCGCCGACGTTGTCGTGAGTGTTGTCCTCGGCTTCGGGGCGGAGGGCGCGGCCGTAGCCGCGCCGTCTCTAGTTCGCCGCCGACGCCTCGGCCAGGTGCTCGAAGGTTTCGTTGAGCACCGCCCTGCGTTCCTCCTTGTACGCGGCCTTCGGTCCCAGGTCGTCGATCGTCTCCTCCCACACAGCCAGGAACGTCTGCTGCCAGGCCCGGATCGTCTCGGGCGGCGGGAGAGTCACGCCCACCCATCCCTGCCGGGCGAGGACGAGGAGCAGCTCCAGATTGCAGGGGACGGCCACACCCCAGTACTCGTCCGGTTCCAGTTCCACCGGGTCGCCGGTCATTGCCTCTGTGACCTCGGCGATCAGCCGGTCGGCCAGTCCTCCGAGATGATCCGCCGCCGTGTCGCTGTCGAAGTTCCCCGCGCCCCACGTGCCCATCGTGCCGCCTCCGCTTCGTGCCCCATCGTTTCCGCTCCTCATCACAGCAGAGAGGACTGACAATGCGTCGTCCCAGTCGGCGCATGACACTGGGAATGCGGGGGATCGCCCAGTGAGGATGTGCCGTATGAACCAGAGCGATGACAACAGGGACGAGTACGACGAGGAGGAGACGGAAATAGTCGCCGCCGAGCCGGCTGATTATGACGATGACGACGAGGTGGGCGAGAAGAATCCCGACGTCTATCTCGACGTTCCGGTCCTCAACATCGACGAGATACAACTGGATGTACGGGACCTGCGGGCGCATGTGTCGCTCCAGGCCGAAGTCCTTGATCTGCTGAAGCTGAATGTCGGTGCCGATGTCGCCCTTGGTGCGGTGGAGCTCGATATCAAGGGGGTAGAGGCGCAGGCGCAGTTGAAAGTCCGCCTCCACAACGTCGCGACGATAGTCAACCGAGTGCTGACGACAATCGACCGGAACCCCCAGATCCTGGAACAGCTCAGCAAGGGCTTGGGAGAAGCGGTCGAAGACGTCGGTTCGGGCGCCGGGAGCGCCACGAAAGAGATCGGTAAAGGCGCGGGGAGCGCTGCGGAGAGCGTGGGCGAGGGGGCCGGATCCGCCGTGCAGGACGTCGGTAAGGGGGCCGGCGGCGCTGTGGAGGATGTCGGTAAGGGCGCCGGTGGAGCAGTGGAGGACGTCGGTGAAGGTGCCGGTGGGGCCGTGGAGGATGTCGGCGAGGGGGCCGGCGGTGCGGTCCAGGACGTGGGTGAGGGGGCCGGTGAGGCCGTGGAGGACGTCGGCGAAGGCGCCGGGGACGCTGCGGGGAATGTGGGGGAGGGCGCCGGGGATGCCGCGGGGAATGTCGGGGAGGGTGCCGGGGACGCTGCGGAGGGTGCCGGGGACGCCGCCCGGGACGCCGGTCAGGACGTAACCGGAGCGGTGGGGGACACCGCCGAGAAGGGCGAGAAGGCCGTAGGCGACGGCTCGGAACAGAAGCACTCCCGAAAGTCCGGTGACAAAGCTCCGTCCGCGAAAAGCGCGCGAAAACCGGTCAAGGCTCCTGAAGGTCGCGGCGGCGAGTCGCAGGAACGGCGGCGGAGTGCCAGAACGGCCCGGCGTCGTGACGCGTACAAGCGCTGAATCCGGATGAACTGGAATGTCACCCGAATGGCGTTCCGGCGATGCGCGGAGGAGAGTTGAACACGTAGGTGGGACACCTTGTCCCGTCGCGATAACCGTTGGCTTCGTGGCTACCACAGAGCGTAAGAAACCTGAAACGCGCGGGCTGCTTCGGCCGAGACGAGAAACTCGCGAAGGAGGTTGACTCATGCAGGAACAGACGAAACTCACCGTGGCGACCGCCATTATCGGTGGCTACGTACTTGGGCGAACCAAGAAGGGCCGTCTCGCGCTGACGCTGGCCACGGTGGTGGCCGGGCGAGGACTCGGGCGCGGTCCCCGGGAGCTGGTCACCCAGGGGGTACGCCGACTGGGTGACGCGCCAAAGGTCGCGGAGCTACAGGAACAGTTCCGGGGTCAGGGCGTCCAAGCCGCGCGTAGCGCGCTGTCGGCCGTCACCGACCGGAGCATGGGATCGCTGGCCGACGCGATCAGTGGTCGCGCCACGGCGCTCACCCAGAAGGACGACGAAGGCGATGAAGCCGACGAAGCCGATGAGGGTGACGAGAACGACGACGAGAACGTGAAGCAGGAAGAGGAAGAGGAAGAGGAGGAGGACGAGGAGGAAGAAGAAGGAGCGGAAGACGAGGAGGGTGCGGACGACGAGGAGGAAGAGGAACCGTCCTCCGCGAAGCGTCGCCGTCCCACCCGCGCCTCCGGTACCCGCCCGGGGCCGAAGAAGGCTCCCGCCCAGAAGAAGCCCGCAGCCAAGAAGGCGCCAGCGAAGAAGGCCGCGCCCGAGAAGAGGGCGGCGAAGAAGACCGCTCCGTCCCGCGCGAGCCGTCGGAGGTGATTCCCTATGACCGGCACGAAACAGGACGCCCCCACGGACTCCGCGCCCACCAACGCGGAGAGGGTGCGTGAGGAACTCGGCCACTACGTCTCGTTGCGGCTGGACCGTGTCGTCGACAGGGTGGGCGGCAAACTGACCGGCCTCACCGGCAAGTTGACGGACATCGCTGAGAAGGACGGACAACTGCCCGCGATCGGTTCACGAATCCTGCACGGTGAGAATCCGGTCAAGTCCCTGGTCTCCGAGAAGGCGAAATCCGTCAAGGACTCCGTGGTGGACAAAGCCAAGGACCTGACCGGCCTCGGCGGGAACGGACCTGGTACCGGCGACACCAAGATCACGAACATCGTCGAAGTCCTCGATGTCGGGGTGCCGTTGAGGACGGCCTACGACTACTGGACCGAGTACGACAAGTTCGGCGAGTTCACCAAGGGCGTGGGCAACGTCTCGAAGGACGAGGACGACGGGACGACGAGCAAGTGGACGACGAAGGTGGGCCCTTCGACCCGCAGCTTCGAGGCCACCGTCTTGGAACAGATCCCCGACGACCGCATCCTCTGGACCTCCGAGGGTTCGAAGGGCACCACTCAGGGGGCCGTCAGCTTCCACGAGATGGCGCCCAACCTGACGAGGATCGTGTTGGTGGTCGAGTACGAACCGTCCGGCTTCTTCGAGAAGACGGGCAACCTCTGGCGCGCCCAAGGCCGTCGCATGCGGCTCGACTTCAAGAACTTCCAGCGGTACGTGACTCTCACCGACACCGAGCCCGAGGCCTGGCGTGGGGAGATCCGGGACGGCGAAGTCGTCAAGACACACGAAGAGGCCATGGAAGCGGAGGACGAGGAAGCAGAGGGAGCCGAGGACGAGGACCAGGAGCCCGATGACGAGGAGGCGGAGGGAGCGGACGCCGAGTCCGACGATGAGGAGCCCGATGATGAAGAGTCCGACGACGAGGAAGAGGCGGGCTGAGCCGAGCTGAGGCGGGTGACTGCCCGGCCGCCTCAGTACGGCATCCCCCGTGCGGTCCGCCGTCGTTCGGACCTGCCGTCGTTCGGACCTCAGGGGCCCGCGTTCCCGATGGGACGCGGGCCCCAGGGCCGTACCCGGAAGATCAGGCCGCTTGCCGCCTCGGGGTCACGAGGTCACTTGGAGTCCCGGTCCGGCATGGGTGAGTAGGTGGTGGGCCCGGGGGTCTTGCCCTCCGGGGGGTACTCGCAGTCGAGCGTGGACATCTCGTAGTCGTCGCCCTCGTTCTGCTCCTGGTCCACGATCACCGCGGCCGTACACGCCCGGCCGTGCTCGTCGGTGAACGTGATTATCTCGCTGTAATCCGTCGGCGCGCTGCACCCCGCGAGCAGCAGGGCCGCTCCCGCGACCATCGCCACGCCGAACCCCCGTACGCGTTTCATCCCTTACCCCTTCGCGTCCTTTTTTCGCCGACCAACTCGGCCGCCGCGCAGCACCGTAGCGGTCGACAACGGTCAGGTCATGATGCCCGGGAAACGCCGCTTCTGGGTATGACCGCACGGTGATGACCAGCCGAACATTCGCAGCTCCCGACAGGCAGATTCCTTCGCCAGGCGAAGAGCACGGTCATCGCCACACAGATCAGCGCGAAGATCACGACCCCGCCCGTCTGGCCCCTGACGAAGTACGAGAACGAGGCGACGGTGAACACACCGGACGCGAGTCCGAACGAGGACGTGAGCACCGGCACCGCCCGCTCCGCCGGCAGAACCGCGCCGACGGCCAGCGCGGCGACGATCAGCGCGTCGGGGACGACGAACGCGCTGTCCACGTCCCTCAGCAGGAGATTGAGGAACGTTCCGAGGCTGATGAAGACAGCCGCGTATCTGCCGGTGGTGAGAGTGTTCGGCATTGCCGCCTCCTCGGGCACGGCACCGCGGGCATGACGGGGCTCCGCCGACCACGGTGGTCGATGTCATTTGTCTACACCGTAGACGCGATCGAGAGCCTTTGTCTACGGCGTAGACAAGGTGCGACAATACGAGCATGTCCAAGCCCCGCTTCCTCACGCCCGAACTGATCGCCCGCACGGCCCTGGAACTGGGCGACCGATCCGGCGAGAAGGCGATGACCATGCGCCGGATCGCCTCCGAGCTGGGCTGCGATCCCATGGCGCTCTACCGCCACTTCCGGAGCCGCGAGTTGCTGCTCGACGCCGTCGCCGATCTCGCTGTCGCCGACGCGGCCGACCCAGACCCGGATCTCGCCTGGGACGAGCGCATCACGGCGGCGGCGCACGCCATCCGCGCCGCCGCGCTCGGACATCCGGGGATCTCGTTCCACATCGCCTCACGCCCGCCCATGGGGGAGAACGGCAGGCGGCTCGGTGCGGCCATGCTCACCGCGCTGGACGAGGCCGGGATGACGCCCGTCACGGCGGTACGGAGCGTGCAGACGCTGGTGGCCTATCTGGCCTCTTCCTTGGCCATGGCCGTACACGCGGGGGTGCGGGACGAGCGCTGGGAGGAAGTACGTGACGTGGTCAGCGAGTTGCCCGAGGCCGACGCCCCCGGCGAGGAGCTGTTCGTCGTCGGGTCGGCCGAGCAATTCCGTTTCGGGCTGAGGCTGTTGCTGGCCGGCATCGAAGTGGAAGCCGCCACCGAGTCCGCGGCCAAGGCCAAGACCGACACCGACACCGACACCGAAACCAACACGGGACCCGCGTCCACGTCCACGTCCGAGGCCAAGGACCGCTAGTCCGGTGTGCGGTGGTCCCCTCTGCTCCTATTCTCATGCGGACGCGGCATCGGGGGAGAGGGCGTGCGCATGGACGGGTCGCAGAGGCACAAGTCGGTCTGGATCGGCCGCTATCAGCTGATCCGCAGGCTCGGTGAGGGCGGCATGGGGCAGGTGTATCTGGCCCGCTCGACCCGTGGCCGTACGGTAGCCGTCAAGGTCGTCAAGGAAGAGCTGGCCCGTAAGCCCGACTTCAGGCGCCGCTTCGCCCAAGAGGTGCAGGCGGCGCGGCTCGTCGGCGGCGAGTGGACCGCGCCGGTGCTGGACGCCGACACGGACGCGCCGACCCCCTGGGTCGCGACCGGCTTCATCGCGGGGCCCTCGCTCAACGAGGTGGTCGGCGAGCAGTACGGACCGCTGCCCCTCAACTCCCTGCGATCGCTGGCGATCGGGCTGATCCACGCTCTGCGGGCCATCCACGGCGCCGGGCTCGTCCACCGTGACCTCAAGCCGTCCAACGTCCTGGTGACGGTCGACGGGCCGCGCGTGATCGACTTCGGCATCGCACGCGCCCTCGACGTGGCGGCGCAGTCGGCCGACGAACTCACCCGAACCGGCGCCATCGTGGGGACACCCGGCTTCATGTCACCCGAGCAGGTGCGCGGGGAACGGGTGACGTACGCCAGTGACATCTTCTGCCTCGGCGCCGTACTGGCGTACACGGCGACGGGGCGCCAGCCCTTCGGCTCGGCCGAAGGCGGGCTGCACGCGCTGCTCTTCCGCATAGCCGAGTCCGAGGCCGACACGGCGGGGATCCCCGAGCCGTGGCAGTCGCTGATCGCGGCCTGCCTCGCCAAGGACCCTTCCCAACGGCCCTCGCTGGACGACCTGTTGGCGCGCGTCGAGGAGACCCCGGACCCGGGCGGCGCGTGGTTGCCGGGCGAGGTTCTGGCGGCGCTCGGCAGGCAGGCCGTGAAGGTACTGGACGAGGAGGACCCGGAGGAGTTCGAACTCGCCGGGATCACGACGGCCCCCGGGCCGACAGACGGGCCGGGCTTCGGACCGCCTGTCCCGTCCGCCCCGCCGGCTTCCCCGTCGCAGAGCCCACCGCCCGCCGGGGTCGGGCGGAACTCCCCGCCCGCCGCTGTGGGGACCGTCCCGCAGGACGGTCCGTACGGCCCGCCGCCCTTGCCGTCCAATCCCCCTCCCTCCACTCCGCCCTCGCCCCGGACGGCCCGCTCGGCCGACGGCCTGGCCACGGCCCTCAGCGTTCTGCTGGGCCTCTCGGTCCTGCCGCTGCTCTACCGGTTCGTCGTGATCGGCGAGGTCCGCTCCCAACTCGGTGACGTACCAAGCCACTTCCCCACCGCGTACATCAAGGACTTCGAGGATCTGAGGTCCGCGACGAGGGCGGCGGAGGTCGGCACGGTGCTGGTGGGGGTGGCGGTGGTGATCATGTGGTCGCTCTGGTTCCGGCGTACGCGGATCAACGCCGAAGCCTTCGCGCCGGGGCGGATACGCCATCCGGCGGGGATGGCGGTCGGCTCCTGGTTCACCCCGCTCGTCAATCTCTACATGCCCAAGCAGATCAGCAACGACATCTGGACGGCGACGACCGGCCGGCCGGCGGGCGCACAGCGGTGGCTGCTGCACACGTGGTGGTGGCTCTGGCTCGCCCATATGGCTGCCTATCTGAACGACTCGGTCGGCGACTGGCACGAGAGCGATGCCGCCGGCGATGCCCTGGACACCGTCACCGCCTCGCAGGTGGCCGGTGTCGTCGGCGTCCTGTCGGCGGTGGTGGCCCTGGCCTTCGTCACCCGGCTCACCTCCCTCCAGAAGGCGAGGATTGGAGGAGACGCCTGAAACGCCTCCCCTGACGGACGACGGGCGGACGGCAAAAAGGACCAACCCACCGGATCGTGGCCCGAGCGGATCGCGGTGTGGCGTCAGCCCTGGACCTCGGCGCCCGTCGTCCAGAGCCGGAGCTTGTCCGGGTTGAGTACGGCCCAGATACGCCGGATCCGCTCGCCCGCGAAATCGAAGGCCACCACGGACACGGTGACGCCGTCCGCCCGGGCCACGAGCCCGGGCCTGCCGTTCACCGCGCACTCCACGAGCGTCACGTCCACCGCCGTACCGGCCCGCTCCACGAAGAACCGCGCGATCTCCTCGGCGCCTTCGACCGGGCGAGGTGCCGCGTGGACGAGTCCGCCGCCGTCGCCGGTCGCCGTGGCGTCCGAGGCCAGCAGACCGACCAGGGCATCGATGTCCCTCGCCTCCCACGCCTGCTTGAAGTCCCTGACGATTCCGGCCTGTTGGGCGGTCGGCGCCGCAGGAGCCCGCGACGCCCGGACACGGCGTCGGGCGGAGAAGGCCAGTTGGCGGCAGGCACCGGGCGTGCGGCCGACGATCTCGGCCACGTCGGCGAAGGGGTAGCGGAAGACGTCGTGGAGTACGAAGGCGACGCGCTCGGCCGGGGTCATCGATTCGAGGACGACGAGGAAGGCCATGCCGACCGACTCGTCGAGCGTGACGCGGTCGGCCGGGTCCGCCGCCGTATCGCCCGACCGCCCGCCGACCCACTGCGTGTGGTCGGGCAGCGGCTCGGGGATCCATTCGCCCACGTAGCGCTCCCGGCGGGCACGTGCCGAGCGCAGCAGATCGAGGCAGACGCGGCTCGCCACCGTGGTCAGCCAGCCGCCGGGGGAGGCGATGGCCTTCTGCTCCGGCGGGGTCATGGCGTACCAGCGGGCGTACGTCTCCTGTACGACGTCCTCGGCATCGGCGAGTGAACCGAGCAGCCGGTAGGCGAGATTGATCAGCTGACGCCGCTCGCTCATGATCGCGCCCAAGCCCGGCCCGGACCGGCCGTCGCCCGGCTCGGATCGGTGGTCGCCGGGCCCGGACCGGTCGTCGCCCGGCTCGCACGGGTTGGTCATGGTGTCGCAGGCTCCCTCGGTCGCTCGGCCCTCATCCACTCCGACGAGACAGCGCATCGAACTGTCAGGTGGCGGCCGACCCGACCTCGTGCGGACCTCGCGCGGCGCCCCAGCGCCGCCGCTGCCTGACATCACGCCGGGCCGTCTCGTCGTACCGATGAACAGCACGCGATGAACCGCACGCGATGAAGGGGAGACCGACCATGGAATCCGTGAATGTCACGATCGTTTACTACAGTGCCACAGGCACCGTGCACGCCCTGGCCCAGGCCGCCGCCGAGGGCGCGGAGAAGGCCGGCGCGCACGTGCGGCTGCGCAAGGTCGCCGAACTCGCCCCGCCGGAGGCGATCGCCGCCCGGCCGGAGTGGGCCCAGCACCTCAAGGACACCGCCGGCATCGCCGAGGCCGCCCACTCCGATCTGACCTGGGCCGACGCGGTGCTCTTCGGCACTCCGACCCGCTTCGGCAACCCGGCCAGCCAGTTGCGGGCCTTCATCGAGACGACCGGTGGTCTCTGGTACCAGGGCCTGCTCGCGGACAAGGTGTACTCCGCCTTCACCGCCTCCAACACCGCTCACGGCGGACAGGAATCCACCCTGCTGGCGTTGGGCAACACCTTCTACCACTGGGGCGGGATCATCGTGCCTCCCGGCTACACCGACCCCATCCAGTTCCGGTCGGGCAATCCCTACGGCACCTCTCACGTGACCGGTGACGGCCCGCCCGGCGAGGTGGCCCTCCAGGCGGCCCGTCACCAGGCCCGCCGCGTCGTCGACACGGCCGCCGCGCTCAAGGCGGGCCGCGCCGCCTGATCCCGGCACGCCACCCCGGCACCCCTCGCCGACCCGCCCCGGCCCCCGGCCCTGCCCCCGGCCTCTACCTCCTGCCCCCGCCCGGGGGCCGCCGTCGGTCTCTGTGCGATCTTCGCTGTGGGAGCGTGCGCAGCGGCGCTCGCGGCTATCCGGTGGTCACCGGGCGGGGAAGGTCGATGAAGCTCTGCTTTTTGGTGGAGGAGCAGTACCGCTACGACGGTATGCCGGTGGAGGTGATCGCCCAGCTCAGGGAGTGGGGACACCATGTGGACGTGCTGCGGCCCGGCAGTTCGCTGATACGGGTCTCGGACGCCGTACGGGCGGGCACCCACGACGCCTGGGTTCTCAAGACGGTGTCCGGTGGGCCCGGGCTGACGCTCCTGGAAGCCGCGGCGGCTGTCGGCCTGACGACGGTCAACGACGCGCGCTCCGTCCGCGGCGTACGGGACAAGGCGCTGGCGGCGGCGATCGGCCGCAGCGGGGGGCTCCCGGTGCCGATGACATACGTGGCGGCTCGCCCGGAGTTCCTGACGGAGATACCTGACGCCGACTTCCCGCTCGTCGTCAAACCCGCGGAAGGCAGCTCCGGCAGAGGAGTGCGGCTGGTCGCGTCGCCGGGACTGCTGGCCGGGATGAAGGAGGAACTGGCGGCGGAGGGGATGCTGATCGCGCAGCCGTACGTGCCCAACTCGGGGGTGGATCTGAAGGTCTACAGCGTCGCGGGCGAGCTGTACGCGGCCCAGCGGTCCTCACCCCTGCATCCCGGGCAGACCGCTTTCGAGCGGCGGGTGCCGCTGACCTCGGAGGTGGCCGCCATCGTGGCGGCGGCCGGGGCCGTGCACGGGCTCGATCTGTACGGCGTGGACGTACTGCTCGGGCCGGACGGGCCGGTGATCGTCGACGTGAACGACTTTCCGAGCTTCCGTCAGGTCCCGGACGCCACGGCGCGGGTGGCCCGGGCCGTCCTGGACCTGGCCCGTGGCGGAGGCGCCGCGGTGGGGCCGCCCGCCGAAGGCCTCCGGCCGCCGACGGCGCGGGTCCCCGCCACGGCCGGTGAGGCCGGATGAGGATCTGCCTGATCACTCCCCGCCCCGATCATCCGCTCCTGGCCGGTATGACGGCTCTTCTGGGATCGCGGCATCGGATCGAGTCGATCGATCCGACGATGGACGGTCAACTCGCCGCGTACGAGGGTGAGTCGGCCGTCCCGCTCGCCGACGTCTACCTGCTCAAGGCCAGAACCCCGCAGGCGTTGGCGCTCGCCCGGTCGTTGGAGGGGCGGGGTGCCACCGTCGTGAACTCGGCAGCCGCGACCGAGCTGTGCCAGGACCGTACGGCGATGGCCGCCCTGGCCCACCGCGCGGGCCTGCCCTTCGCGAAGACCACGACCATCGCCACGCTGCGCCAACTCGACTCGTCGCCCGGCCTCGTTCACCCGCTGGTGGTGAAGAGCAGACGGAGCCGACGCGACGATCTCGTCACCCGTGTCGACACCCCCGCGCATCTGCGCGCACTCCACGCCACCTGGGGTGATGAACCGGTCGTGGTGCAGCCCTTCACCGAGAACAGCGGCTGGGACCGGAAGCTCTGGGTGATCGGGGGCCATGTCTTCGCCGCGCTCCGCCGCTCGGAGCTGGCGGACGCGGGTGAGCGGGGGCCGACCCTGCCGCTCGCGCTCGGTGATCTGCCGGACGGCTGGATCGAACTGGCCCGCGCGGTCGGTTCCGTCTTCGCGCTGGACGTGTACGGCGTCGACATCATCGATGCCGGCGGCGCCGCGTTGATCGTGGACATCAACGCCTTCCCCGGTGTCCGAGGGCAGTCGGGTGCCCCGCGAGCGCTCGCGGCACTGGCGCTGCGCAAGGCGCGGAGCGGCGTCGCGAAGGGGGCCTGTCGGGAGGCCTGCCGCTAGCTGTACGTATCCCCGGCCGGCTCAGAGCCCGGTGGTGCCCGTCGGCCCACCGGCCGGGACTGGTGTGACGGGTGCGGGGGGTGTGACGGGTGTGGCGCCCCCGTCCCCGTCCCCGCCCTCGATGCCGAGTCGGGCGGCGCCGCCGTCGACGGCAGCCCCCTCCAGGGCCCCGGGAACACCCGTTCCCCGGCCGGCCAGGCGGCAGCCGAAGCAGTCCGGGTGGCCGGCCCGCGCGGTGAGGTCCCTGACCCGCCAGTCCCACTGGCCGGGCGGGCGGGGTCCGGCCGGCTTGCCCCAGCCCACGAGATGCAGGACCAGGGTGACCGCCGCCGCCAGGGCGCATATCGCGAGCCCGAGCCAGATGCCGGGGCGCCACAGGCACATCCCCACACCGGCCACGGTCGTCCCCATGACCGCGAGGGCCGAGCCGGTCCACCCCGCGACGGTGTGTCCGAGATCGACGTCTTCGTGAAGCCCGCTCATGGTTGCTCCTCGCACCCGCCGGGCGACCGCGTCGACGGATAGGGTCGAGTCAGTAGATCTTTCACCAAGTAGATCTCTTAGATGCTAAGGGGATTTTCCATGGAAGGCAAGGCGCGCCCTCCGGCGACCCCCGCCGAGGCGAGGGCCGCCATGGACGGCCTGATCGCCACGAGCCTGGTGGCGCAGCACGCCATCGCTCAGCGGCTCGGTCTCAACGTCACGGACCTCACCTGTATGGGACATGTCCTCGGCGCGGCGTCCGCCCCGCTGACGGCCGGTGAGCTGGCCCAACGCGCCAACGTCACCACCGGAGCCGTCACCGGGGTCGTCAACCGGCTGGAGAGTGCCGGGTTCGTCGAGCGCCGGGCCGACCCCGCCGACCGGCGGCGGGTGCGCATCGTGGCCCGGGACACGGCGAATCGCCGGCTCTACGAGGTGTACGAACCCTTCTACGCCCGGCTCGCGGACCTCTTCGCCGACTACTCGCCCGACGAGATCGCGGTCCTGGGGGACTGGCTGACCCGGGCAGGGGGGCTGATGACCACGTATCTGGAGGAGTTGCGGGAGCAGGGAGACGCCTGAGGGACGGGCAGGGGCCGGCCGTCGGCCCCTGCCCCGTGGCCTCTCCTGCGGTGCCGCGTCCGGGCGCGCGGCCAAGCGGTCGGCCGGGCGCGCGCCCAGGTGTGTGGTCAGGCGCGCGCCCGGCGGTCGCCGGGACTAGGCGGACGGCAGGGTGACCACCTTGATGTTGAACGTGTGGGCGCCCAGACCGCCCGCGATGCCCATGAAGAGCAGGGCGAAGTGCTCCTGTCCGCGTGAGGTGGTGATGCCGCCCATGTCCAGTTGGGACGAGGGGGGCCAGCCGAGATCGGTGAGCAGTCGGCCGGTGGTGCGTTTGGCGTCGGCGTCGTCGCCGGAGAGGAAGACGGTACTGGGGCCGTCGAGACCGTCCGGGGCGGTCATCACGGTGGAGTCCATGGTGCAGAGCGTCTTGACGACGGGGGTCAGGGGAAAGGCCTCCTGGATCTGTTCGGCCAGGCTGCTGTTGGGGTGTGAGAGCTCGGTGAAATCGTCGGAGAGGCCGACCCCGACATCGATCAGCGGGGTGCCTGCCAGGGCCGGAGCCCCGATGGAGCGCAGCAGCTCCACGGAGACCGTCCCCGGGGTGGCGTTGACCAGTACCTCCGCGTGGGCGGCGGTCTCGCTCAGGCCCGCCACGGGAAGGCCGATGTCGGTGCGGTCCGCGGGCCGGCGTGACCCGAGGAGTACGTCGTGCCCTGCCGCGCGCCAGCCGTGGGCGAGTGCGCGGCCGACATTGCCGGTGCCAAGAAGTCCTATACGCATGCTGTGACGCTAGGCGTCGTCGGCTCCCACCGGATCGGGCCCTGGCCCCGGTCGGGTCGGCACCAAAGGCGTAGTTCCACGGTCGCTCCCGGGGTCCTGACGGAGATCGAACCGCGCCGCGTGCGCGACCAACCGGCCCAGTCCCAGCCCTTGTTCAGAACCCGTCACGCCGTCAGATGTGGGCCATGACCTGACGTACCGGCCGGCCGAGTGCGTCGGCCAGCGCGGTCAGCTCCTCGTCCGTGAACCAGTCGCGCCCGGGATTCCAGACCGCTATCTCGAACCGGGCGAAGCCGCACGGCCAGTCGTACTCCAAGGTGTCGATGGACAACTCGACGCCGCAGCAAGGGACTTGGTACAGGAGCGTGGTCAGGCCACCGTCCGCCGATGACTCCACGAGCTCGGTCCACCAGCCGAGATCGACGGAACCGGCGCACCGCGGGCACCCGATCCCCTCCAGAT
Source organism: Streptomyces sp. NPDC058653 (assembly GCF_042716895.1). Lineage (NCBI taxonomy): Bacteria > Bacillati > Actinomycetota > Actinomycetes > Kitasatosporales > Streptomycetaceae > Streptomyces > Streptomyces sp. NPDC058653. The sequence goes on from NZ_JBHXRM010000001.1 coordinate 123,025, forward strand.
TGGCCCCGCAGTCGACGAGGGTGAGCGTCTCGTGCCAGCTGACCTCGACCTCGGCGAAGCCGTCGGGCGGCCCCTGGATCAGCTCGGCCACGACCGCGACCGCCCGGTCTGCGGCCTCCGGGCCGGGCTGCCAGTGCGGGTCGGCCGGTATGACCGACAGGATGTTGTCGCTCATCCACAGACTCGATTCGTCATAGGCCCCGGGGGGAGCGGGGAGCGGCGGGGCCGGGCGGAATCAGACGACGCAGAACTCGTGCCCCTCGGGGTCGGCCATCTCCACATGGTCCGGCCTGCCCCGCAGCTCGTGCTCGCGTATCACCGTCGCTCCCGCCGCGGTCAGCCGCTCGACCTCGGCGACGACCCGTGGCCACCGGGTCTCCCAGGGGATGTCCCGGCCCCCGCCGACCCGTAGATCCAGATGCAGTCTGTTCTTCGCCACCTTCGACTCCGGGACCTTGAGGAAGGAGAGGCTGGGCCCGACGCCGTCCGGATCCGCGAGATACGCCCCGTCGTCCCACTCCTCCTCCGGAACCCCGCAGTCGAGGAGCCACGCCTCCCAGGTGGAGAAACCCTCGGGCGGGGGCGGCTCGGCATACCCCAGGGCGAGCGCCCAGAACTCGGCCAGTTTCGAGGGGTGCGCGCAGTCGATCGTCAGACTCCACGTGGTGGACACGGTGCCTCCTAGGTCATGTGTACGAACCGTATCGAGCACCACTGACAACGCCCCCTTTCCCAGGCGCCGCACGGAAAGCAGTACCGCGTGCGCGCCCCGGCCGATAATCTCCGCCCCGCGGAGAGATCCCGTCCAACACCCCGACCGGAATGCGGCAGCGGCGGAGCCGCCACCCGCCCGGAAGCTCGACTGGAAGGTCCTGTCATGGCCAGTAAGCTCACCGAGCTCGCGATCGACTGCGCCGATCCCGTCGGTCTCGCCCGGTTCTGGTGCGCGGTCCTCGACTACGAGGTCCAGGACGAGGACGACGGGCTCGTCACCATCGGCTCCCCCGCCCTGCCCGAAGGCAGGAACCTTCCCGGCCCGGTCGCCCCGACGCTGACCTTCGCGCGGGTCCCCGAGGGCAAGACCGTCAAGAACAGGCTCCACCTCGACATCAACGCGACCGACAGGGAACAGGCCGAAGAGGTCCGCCGTCTGCTCGATCTCGGCGCGCGACACGCGGACGTCGGCCAAGGCGACGACGTCGACTTCGTCGTGCTCGCCGACCCGGAGGGCAACGAGTTCTGCGTCCTCGCGGGCCGCTACCCCTGACCGTGCGCTCGGTGAGGTGACCTGGCCACCCAGCGCGCCCACTTCCCGACCGTCGGAAGCGCCGCCGGCAGGCCGGTCACGGCTCGGTCGTCGACTCCTGGGACGCGGCGGACATCGCACTTCCGCGGCCCGGAGGGTGACCCCTGCACCGCCCCCTCGCTCCGGTGGAATTAGGGGTTGATCGCCCGGGGGCGGTGCATATGCTTGGCGGATGCGCTACTTGCGGGCCCGCCGAGTTCGGAGCGATTACCGGTGACGACCTATGAGATACGTGGCGCGGCGCCGCCCCCCTCGGACCTGATGTCCGGGCTCGACGCCACGCCGGACACCGTCCTCCCCTCCCCGGCGCGACGCGCTCCGTCGCCGAAGAAGCCCGGACGCCTCGTCGCGACGAGCGACCTGCACATCCGGTACGCGGAGAACAGGAAGATCACCGACTCGCTGTGGCCCGAGTCCGAGCACGACTGGCTCCTGGTGGCCGGTGACATCGGCGAGTTGGTGTCCGACATCGAATGGACCCTGCGCACGCTGAGCGAGCGGTTCGCGAAGGTCATCTGGGTGCCCGGCAACCATGAGCTGTGGACCGCGCCCGACGATCCGGTCCAGCTCAGGGGCGACGCCAAGTACCGCCATCTCGTTGAGCTCTGCCGGGGGATGGGCGTCGTCACGCCGGAGGACCCCTACCCCATCTGGGAGGGCGAGGGCGGCCCGGCCGTGATCGCGCCGCTGTTCCTCCTCTACGACTACTCCTTCCGGCCCGCCGGCACCGACTCCAAGGCATCCGCCCTCGCGGTCGCCGAGGCCGCCGGCGTCGTCTGCACCGACGAGTTCCTGCTCCACCCCGACCCGTATCCCAGCAGGGAGGCGTGGTGCCGGGCCCGGCTCGCGGCGACCGAGCGCCGACTGGCGGAGATCCCCGAGGAGTTGCCGACCGTCCTGATCAACCACTGGCCGATCGTGCGCGAACCCACGAACGTGCTGTGGCGCCCGGAGTTCGCGCTGTGGTGCGGCACCGAGGCGTCGGCGGACTGGCCGAGCAGGTTCCGGGCGGCCTCGGTCGTGTACGGGCATCTGCACATACCCCGGCTGCTGTGGTGCGACGGGGTGCCTCATCAGGAGGTCTCCCTCGGCTATCCGAGGGAGTGGGGACGGCGTACGCAGGAGCCGGGCCGCCCCGTACAGATCCTGCCGTTGCCGATCCGTGAGGAAGCGGGGCAGAAGCGATGATCGAGCGCATCGTGCCGGCCGAGGTGGAGACCGCCGAGGCGTACGGAGACCTCGCCGAGGCCAAACTCTTCCCGGAGGAGGCCCTGTTGGTGAAGTCCGCCGTGGCCCAGCGCCGCGGCGAGTTCGCCACCGCCCGGCACTGCGCCCGCCAGGCCCTGACACGGCTGGGCGCGCCGGCGGGGGCCATCCTCACCGGTGAACGCGGCTCGCCGCTGTGGCCCGAGGGAGTGGTCGGCAGCATCACCCACTGCCTGGGCTACCGCGCGGCCGTGGTCGCCCGTCCCGCGCACGTCGTCTCGATCGGCGTCGACGCGGAGCCCGCGCAGCCGCTGCCACCGGGGGTGCTGGAGGCGGTGGCGCTGCCCGACGAGCAGATCGCCGTCAAGGAACTCCTGGAGTCCGCGCCGGAAGTCGCCTGGGACCGGCTGCTGTTCAGCGCCAAGGAGTCCGTCTACAAGGCGTGGTTCCCGCTGACGAGGCGCTTCCTGGAGTTCGAGCAGGCCCGGCTCGCCTTCGACCCGGAGAACGGGACGTTCACCGCCCAGCTGCTCGCCGGACCGGCGCGGGCGGGGAGCCGGACCCTGCACTCGTTCGACGGACGCTGGATGTCGGAGAAGGGCATCGTGCTGACGTCGGTGGCGATTCGCGCGTAACCGACAGGACCCCTGTACAGCGGCGTGACCGGGCTGTTCCGGAGCGGACAGCCCGGTCCTCCGTGTGTCCGTCGCCGCTCAGGCGATCGACGCCGCCACGATCGCCGACACCGCGATGTTGCACGACGCCGTGACCCACACCGCGGGGTGCGGCTCCGCCTCGACCAGCGTCGCGCCCAGCTTGCCCGGCGTCACGAGATCCACCACGAGGAACGCCACGGCCATCATGACCAGGCCGAGCACCCCGAACGCGGCCGTCGACGCGAGACCCTTGCCGAAGTCGTCGTACGTCGTCCAGATGGACGTGAAGACGATGCCGCCGATGCCCAGGAGCGCCGAGCTGAGCAGCAGTGCGGCGTTGCGGTTGCGCTCCTCCCAGATCTGCTTGCCGAGCTTCCCCGGCGTCAGCAGGTCGACGAGGAGGATACCGAGGATCAGAAGGACCACACCGAGAGCGCCGTAGGCGCCGGCCCGGCCAAGTCCGTTGACTATGTCGTTCATTGGGAAGCTCGTCTCCGCTGCTGAAGATGATCGTGGCAAAGGCGTCGCAAAATGTATCGCACGGTGCGCGAGGTGCGAGAGGGAGCGGGAAACCGCAGCCGAACCGCGTCCCGACCGTGGCCGGAAGCTCGTGTTCCCCGACCTCATTATCGATCAACATGCCTAAGATCCTGATTTGTCCGGCTGTACGGAGCGAACAGAACAGGCACAGACATGCACCACATGAGGCGGCGCGACCTGCTCACTACGATCGGTGCCACCGCCGTCGCGGCAGGCGCGCCGGCACGCGCGTCCGCCGCCGACGGCGGCCCCGCGCCCGCCACCGAGAGGACACCAGTCGTGCAAGCCGCCACCCCGGCCAGCTCCCCGGACGCCCCGTCGGCCGACTTCCCCGCCGACACCGCTTCCGCCTCCCCGGCCCGGAACGATCCGTACGACCGTCCCGTCGCCGAACTGCTCGCCCGGATGACCGACGACGAGAAGCTCGGCCAGCTCCAGCAACTCGCCTGGGCGGGTGCCACCGGCCCCGGCGGCACCCAGACCCGGCAGGCCGAAGAGGCCGCCCGCGCGGGCCTGTTGGGCTCCGTACTGAACATTCACGGCGCCAAGGAGAGCAACGCCCTCCAGCGCATCGCGGTCGAGGAGTCCCGGCTCGGCATCCCGCTGATCTTCGGCCTCGACATCATCCACGGCTTCTGGACGACCTTCCCGATCCCGCTCGCCCAGGCCGCCAGCTTCGACCCGGCGGTGTCCGAGCTGGACGCGTCGGTCTCGGCGGCCGAGGCGCGCTCCAACGGCGTCCACTGGACGTTCGCGCCGATGATGGACGTCACCAGCGAGCCGCGCTGGGGACGGATCGCCGAGTCCGGGGGCGAGGACCCGTATCTGAACGCCGTGCTGGCCGCAGCCAAGGTACGCGGCTACCAGGGCACCGACCTCAAGGCGAAGGACCGGATCGCCGCCTGCGCCAAGCACTACGTCGCGTACGGCGGGGCGGAGGGCGGCCGGGACTACAACACCGTCGACGTCTCCGAGGCGCGGCTGCGCAATCACTACCTGCCGCCGTTCAAGGTGGCGGTGGACGCCCAAGTGGCCACGGTCATGGCCGCGTTCAACACCATCAGCGGCGTCCCGGCCCACGGCAACGCGCACACCCTCACCCGGATCCTCAAGCAGGACTGGGGATTCGACGGCTTCGTCGTCAGCGACTGGTCCGGAGTGCGGGAACTGATCCCGCACGGCTTCGCCGCCGACGGCGCTGACGCCGCCCGGCTCGCGCTCGGCGCCGGTGTCGACATGGAGATGGTCAGCACCCACCTCGCGGACCACGGACGGGCTTTGCTGCGCGAGGGACGGATCGACGCCGCGCGTCTCGACGACGCGGTGACCCGTGTCCTGCGCGTCAAGTTCCGCCTCGGGCTCTTCGACGACCCGTACGTACCGGAGGCGGCCGAGATCCCCGGCCCGACGGCGCGGGCCCGGTCCGCCGCCCGCACGGCCGCCGCGCGCTCCATGGTGCTGCTGAGGAACGAGGGGGGAGCGCTGCCGCTCGCCAAGGGCGCCCGGTCCGTCGCCGTCGTCGGGCCGTTCGCCGACTCCGCCGATCTCCAGGGCACCTGGGCCGGGCCCGGCGCCGAGAAGTTCCGGTCCGTCACGGTGCTGGAGGGCGTACGCGCAGCCCTGCCGGACGCCGAGGTGACCCATGCCCTCGGCATCGACCCCGCCGGGAAGGACGCCGGCACGCTCCCGGCCGCCGTCGCGGCGGCGCGGGCAGCCGACGTCACCGTCGTCGTCGTGGGGGAGAGCCCCGCCATCAGCGGTGAGGGGAACTCACGCAGCGACATCGGACTGCCCGGCCGCCAGGAGGAGTTGATCGCCGGGGTGGCGGCGACGGGCAAGCCGTACGTCGTCGTCCTCGTCAACGGCCGCCCCCTCACCCTCGGCGACTGGGCCGACGACGCGCTGGCGATCCTGGAGGCCTGGCACCCCGGTATGGAGGCCGGGAACGCGGTCGCCGACGTACTGTTCGGCTCCGTCGACCCCGGCGGCAGGCTCCCGGTGTCCTTCCCCCGTACGGTCGGCCAGATCCCGGTCAACTACAACCACGAGCGGACCGGCCGCCCCTACGACCCGGCCGACCCGGACCAGCGCTACGTCTCCCGCTATCTGGACGTGGCCGACGGCCCGCGCTACCCCTTCGGCCACGGTCTGAGCTACACCACCTTCACGCTCACCGAGCCCTCGCTCAGCCGGAACTCGATCGCCGCCGCGTCCCTGCGCGAGGGCGACACGGTGGAGGTCGCCGTCACCGTACGCAACACGGGGGAGCGCGAGGGGGACGAGGTCGTCCAGCTCTATCTCCACGACCCGGTCGCGAGCATCGTCCAGCCGGTGCGGCGGCTGCGCGGATTCCGCCGGGTGACCCTCGCGGCCGGGAAGTCCACCACCGTGCGATTCAGCCTCGGCGCGGACGATCTCGGTTTCTGGACCAACGATCCCCAGGGGCGTTTCGTGGTCGAGGAGGGCACGGTCGACATCATCGTCGGCACCAGCTCGACGGCGACGGCCAAGGACACCCTGACGGTCACCTGAGATCCCCGGGCGCCCGCCGACCGGGTTGGCGTCCACTTGTTTCGGGAAGAGGCGCGCCGGATGATTCCGGCGGGCCTCTTCCTCGCGGGGGAGAGCGCCGGAGCGCTTTCGCCGACGACCAGGGAGACGAACCCGCCATGGCAGAGATCGACATCCGCGACAACCGGGCGCAGGGCCGGCTGGAGGCGTACGAGGGCGACGAGCTCGTCGGCGTCGTGGGCTACTTCGTGCTGGCCGGAGCCCCCGCCGCGCTCGTGGCCGTCCATACCGTGGTGGAGCCGGGCCACGAGGGCAAGGGCATCGCGGGCGCGCTGGTGAAGGAGTTCTACGAGACCGCCGGGCGCGAGGGCGTGCCCGTCGTACCGCTGTGCCCGTACGCCGCCAGGTGGGCGCAGCGGCACCCGGACGAGGTGTCGGTGGCACCCGCCGCCGGCGAGGAGACGGTACGCGCCGCGGAGGCCCAGCTGAAGGCGGACTCCACGCGCTGGTGAGACCCGCGGGGACGATGCGCCGGGTCGATCATGAGTGGACCCGGCGCGCGTGGGCACGCGCATCGCGAGACATTGGGAACGCACGAGTCCGTACTTTTGGAGGACTGGCATGACCCATCCGTATCCCGACCCCGTACCGCCCACGCCCACCCCGCCGCCCGGCCCGCCCGGCCCCGAACCGGGCCCCGCTCCCGGCCCTGTCCCGGGCCCCTCGCCGGTCCCCGCACCCCCGCCGGGCCCGACGCCCGACCCCATCCCGAGCCCCCCGGGCCCCGACCCGGTGCCGGACCCGGAGCCCCAGCCGGGCCCTGTGGGTTAGGCACTGTTCGCCGTGGTCCTCCGGGACGCGTCACCCGGCCCCCTCGCACACGAGAACCACGCACCGGAGCCCTCGGCCGCCACGGCCGAGGGCTCCGGTACGCCCCGGTGGGGGCGGGTGTCTCGGGGGGCGATCAGTGGGGGAGCGACCCCGGGCCCGTCGCCCACGCCTTGTCCGGCTCGGCCGTGAGAGTGAAGCCGAGCGAGCCGCCGCGCCGTACCAGCGAGGAGTCGACCCAGGACGCGTCACGGACCCGGCCGTTCAGCCGGACCTCGTCCACGTACTGGTTGGCGTCGGACGCCGCCGGAGCCGTGATCGTGACGGCGCGCCGTCCGCCCGCCCCCGCGATCACCGCGCGCGGGAACAGAGGCGCCGTCAGCAGCAGGTCACCACGGCCGGGGGCCTGCGGGTAGACGCCGAGCGCCGCGAAGACGTACCAGGCGGACATCGTGCCGAGGTCGTCGTTGCCGGGAAGCCCCGAAGGGCCGGTCCCGTACACCGTGTCGACGATCTCGCGGACGGTCTCCTGGGTCTTCCAGGGCTGCCCGAGCGCGTTGTACAGCCAGGGCGCGTGGATGCCCGGCTCATTCGTCGGGTCGTAGCGCAGCGCGTCGCCGCCGCGGATCGACCAGGAGCCGTCCGGCTTGTGGAAGAAGAGGTCCAGCCGGGCCGCGGCGGCGTCCCGGCCGCCCATGGCCTCGGCCAGGCCCTGCACGTCCTGCGGCACCATCCAGGTGTACGTGGCCGCGCTGCCCTGTGCGAAGCCGCGGTCGGACGCGGGGTCGAAGGGAGTGACCCACGTACCGTCCAGATTCCTGGCCTGGATGTAGCCCGCGCCAGCCGTGGCCCCCGGGTTGAACACGTTCTTCCAGTAGCCGCCCCGCTCGGTCAGCTCCCGCCGCTCCCGGTCACGGCCGAGCTGCCCGGCCCACTCGGCGAGCGCGGCGTCGGCGACGGAGTCCTCCAGGGTCTCGGCGGCACCGCCCCAGCAGTGACACACGTCCTGGGCCGCGTACTTCGAGTCGAGGTACTGCGCCAGATTGGGCCGCTGGCCCTCGCACTGCCCCGGGCAGCCGGCGTCGGACAGGCCGTCCGGGTGCGGCACGGTGGCCTGGCGGTAGAGCGAGTCGAAGGCGCCCTCGGCGTCGAAGTTCCGTACGCCCATGGCGTAGAACGTCGCCAGCGTCGCGGCCGTCGGGTCGCCCGTCATCACATGCGTCGCGCCGCTGATGTGCACCCAGCGGTCCCACACACCGCCGTTCTGCTTCGAGAAGTTGAACAGCGACTGCGCGAAGTCACCGGCGACACGCGGCTCCAGCAGAGCGAGCAGCTGCACCTGTGCGCGGTACTGGTCCCAGCCCGAGAAGTTGCTGTACTGCGCGCCCTGACCGCGCGCCACCCGGTGGGTCCCGCGGTCCATACCGGAGTAGCGGCCGTCCCTGTCGCTGATCAGGTTGGGCTGCTGGAACGAGTGGTAGAGCGCGGTGTAGAACGCGGTGCGCTGCGCCTCGCCGCCCCCGCTGATCGCGACGTCACGCAGCTGCCGGTCCCAGGCCGCCCGGCCCTTCGCCGCCACGTCCGCCACGCTCGCCCGCGACGGGATCTCCCCGCGCAGGTTGGCCTCGGCGCCGGCGAGGGAGACGTACGAGATGCCGAGCCGCATCCTGACATCGTTGTCCCGGGCGGTGTCGAAGCTGACGTAACCGCCGGAGCCCCGACCGGCCCGGTCCGCCCCGGTCCTGTAGCCCTCGCCGCCGTCGGCGGTGGTGGAGCCGGCGGACAGCTGGTCGTCGTGCCAGGTGCCGACAGCGGAGAACGCGCGGTCGAACGAGGCGGTGAAGTGGAGACGGTAGTAGCTGTTGCGGTTGTTCTCACCGCCGTTGGCGCGCCGCCCGCAGAACGCCCCCGTCTCCACCCAGCCGGTGACCTTGCGCGCCTTCTCGTCGATGTCGACGTGCGCGTCCTCGCTGCCGTTCAGGGAGTTGGAGACCCGGAAGAGGAGATTGGCCGGCTTGTCGGCCGGGAAGTCGAAGTCCGCGACACCGGCCCGCTCGCTGACCGCGAGATCCGCGGTCGCGCCCGAGTCGAGCCCCACCCGGTAACGGCCGGGCTCCGCCTTCTCGTTGGCGTGCGAGAAGTCGGCGGCGTACTTCGCGTCCTTGGTGTCGGCGGAGGGCGAACTGTCGACGTCGCCCACGAACGGCATGATCGGTACGTCACCTGCGGCCCCGGGATGACACCCGGCGCCATTGACATGGGTCACGCTCAGACCGCGCATACGGGTCGCGTTGTACGCGTAGCCGTTGGCCGCGCCGGTGTCGGTCTGGTCGCCCCTGGTGCTGGTCGGGGACCAGGCGATCATGCCGAACGGCAGATTCGCGCCGGGGTAGGTGTTGCCGCCGTTGGCCGAGCCGATGAGCGGGTCCACGTACTCCACGGGATGCCGCACCTGCGCGGCGGACGGCTCCGCGACCGCCGCGGTACCGGCGGCGAGTGACGCCACCAGCCCGGCCAGGGCCGCGGCCATGCCACCGCCGGACAGCACCGTTCGGCCCCTTCGTCTCAGCTTCTCCCGGAACGCTCCCATCGCGCACCACGCCCTTTCCTCTGTCGCCACCTGGCTTGAAACCGCTGTGACCATAGGAGGGTTCGGCGGTCCGGCTCCATCCGGCGGGAAGCACGGCCGGTGAACGTTGCGTGAAACGGCCGCGCGCGGTGCGGACCTCCGCCGGCGAACCCGGCGTGGGCATCCACGAAGGCACCTTCTCCCGGCGCCGCGCGCGTCCGACGCCGGGCGGAAGCACGAACGGCCGGACGCCGACGGAACAACCACCCGCCGGCGTCCGGCCGTTCGTCAGACCCCGCTCAGCCGGGACCTGACGGGCAGGGCGCGCCCGCTCAGCCGGAGACCTCGGAGCGGTCGCCGCCCCACAGCGTGTGGAACGAGCCCTCGCGGTCCGTACGCCGGTAGGTGTGCGCACCGAAGAAGTCCCGCTGGCCCTGCGTCAGCGCGGCCGGCAGCCGCTCCGCGCGCAGCGCGTCGTAGTACGAGAGCGCCGCCGCGAAGCCCGGCGTCGGCACACCCTGGCGCACCGCCGTCGCGAGCACCTCGCGCCAGTCGTCCTGCGCCGCGCCGATCTCCTCGGCGAACTGCTTGTCGGCCAGCAGGCTCGGCAGATCGCGCTGCGCGTCGTACGCGCCCCGGATCCGGTCCAGGAACGCCGCGCGGATGATGCAGCCCGCGCGCCAGATCGCCGCGACGGAGCCGAGATCGATGTCCCAGCCGTACTCCTCGCTGCCCGCCTGGATCTGGTGGAAGCCCTGCGTGTACGAGACGATCTTCGACGCGTACAGCGCCTGCTCGACCTGGTCGGCGAAGCGCGCGGCCTCGGCCTCGCCCAGGGGCGCCGCCTTCGGGCCCGGCAGCGTCTGCGAGACGTCCCGCAGCGCGGCGTGCCCCGACAGCGAGCGCGCGAAGACCGCCTCGGCGATGCCGGAGACCGGCACACCGAGGTCGAGGGCGATCTGCACCGTCCAGCGGCCGGTGCCCTTCTGCTCGGCCTGGTCGACGACGACGTCGACGAACGGCTTCCCCGTCTCGGCGTCCTTGTGGGCCAGCACCTCGGCGGTGATCTCGATCAGATACGAGTCGAGCCGTCCGGTGTTCCAGGTCCGGAACGTCTCGGCGATCTTCTCGGGGGAGTAGCCGGCGACCGCGCGCAGCAGGTGGTACGCCTCGGCGATCAGCTGCATGTCGGCGTACTCGATGCCGTTGTGCACCATCTTGACGAAGTGCCCGGCGCCGTCGGGGCCGATGTGCGCCACCGTCGGGGCGTCGTCCGGGGCCTTCGCGGCGACGCGCTCCAGCAGCGGGCCGAGCGACGCGTAACTCTCCTTGGAACCACCGGGCATGATGCTCGGTCCGTGCAGCGCGCCCTCCTCGCCGCCGGAGATGCCCACGCCGACGAAGTGGATGCCGCGCTCGCGCAGCTCCTTCTCACGGCGCCGGGTGTCCGCGAAGTGCGCGTTGCCGCCGTCGATGATGACGTCGCCCTCTTCGAGGAGCGGGGCGAACTCCTGGATCACGGCGTCGGTCGGGTCGCCGGCCTTCACCATGATGACGAGACGGCGCGGACGCTCCAGCGCCGCGACGAACTCCTCCGCCGAGTCCGCGGGTACGAAGACGCCCTCGTCGCCGAACTCGTCGACCAGGGCGTGGGTCTTCGACGCTGTGCGGTTGTGCAGGGCGACGGTGAAGCCGTTGCGGGCGAAGTTCCGGGCGAGGTTGCGGCCCATCACCGCGAGCCCGGTGACGCCGATCTGGGCAGTACCACTCATGCGTGTGTGCTCCTGGGTCTCCGTCGGATGTACCTCGTCCGTCGGCAGAGGTGTACGCACCGGCGGACGTGGCTGTTCATCGATCTTCAAGCCGCCCCGCATTCTTCCGCATTCCCCGTCGGCCGGGTCGTTTCCGTTCACCTCTTGGGCGGAAGTGGGGTCCGTACGGGTCATCGTTCACCAACTCTTGACACTCTCTCAGCGGCGGCGTAACACTGGCCTGGCTTTGGAGAGCGCTCTCCCACAGTGATCCCGGCGATCTCGCGGTCCCCGCCGGGCCCGGCCACCCGCCGGGTCTCCGGGGACCCCACCGGATCCGGGAGCCGCTCCCCGCGGTGCACCGTCCAGTACCACTCTCTCCCCCCACCGCATACGGCGCGTATGCGGACGAAGAGCGGCATGGAGGTCCGCATGGCCGAAAGACTCCGCAGATCAACCCTGGTGTCCGCGTTGCTCGTCTTCACCGCCCTGGCCCTGGTGGCCATGGGTCTGACCGCGATCACGGACACCGCCACCGCCGACCCCAGGAACGACAGCGGCACCACCGCCGCGTCCCACGTGGGACACAAGATGCCCCCGGCCGTCCCCGTCCCCTCGGGCGACGACCCCGACGGCGACGGCTACATACCGGCGAACCCGCCGGTCACCGGCGTCGTACCGTCGGAACAGATACCGCCGCACCGCTACTTCCGCGAGTTCCAGGCCAACTGCGAGGTCACCCACACCCGGCCGGACGACCCGATCGTCTACCCCGGGCAGTCGGGCGCCTCGCACGACCACACCTTCATGGGCAACAGGACCACGAACGCCAGCAGCACCACGGCCTCGCTGGACGCCGGCACCACGGCGTGCAAGGCGCCGGGCGACCGGTCCGCGTACTGGATGCCGACCCTGCTCAACGGGGACCAGCCGGTACGGCCCATCGGCCCGCAGGTCATCTACTACAAGGCGGGAGTCACCGACTACCGCACCGTCAGGCCGTTCCCCAAGGGGCTGCGCTTCGTCGTCGGCAGCCCGACGCAGACGGCCGCCGAGTTCCGCGACCACCCGGGCTGGGTGGAGGGCTGGGAGTGCGGCAACTCGTTCAACAACACCGAGATCCCGCTCAGTTGCCCGGCCACCCGTGATGTCCAGCTCAACCTCCGCTTCCAGGCGCCCAGTTGCTGGGACGGAAAGTATCTGGACACGCCGGACCACAAGAGCCACATGGCGTATCCGCGGGTCATGGGAGCCAACCAGGACGTCTGCCCGACGTCGCACCCGGTGGCGCTGCCGATGGTCGAGTTCAAGATGGCCTGGCCGGTGAACGGGGACATGTCCAGGGTGAGGCTGTCGAGTGGGACGGGGCACTCCTTCCACTACGACTTCTTCAACGCCTGGGACAACGCCACGCTGGGCGCCATGGTCAACCACTGCGTGGTCGGCGGCCTCCAGTGCGACGCGCGCGGTTACGACCAGAACAACCCCGGGGCCGGTGCGGCCCTGAACGAGGACTACGAACTGCCGTGACCGGGGGCGCTCTCCCGCCGGGGCCTCTGCCGCCCTGATGGGAGAGCGCTCTCCCGCGGGGTGTACCGCACCCCCTTCGCCCCAGCTCCGCGCTTCCCATGTCCCTCCGCTGTCCCCCCGCCCGCACTCTCCCCACAGGTGACTCATGAGCGATTCACGGTTCTTCCCGTCACGACTCCTGCCCTCACGACTCCTCCCCGGATCCACCCCCGGCCGTCTCCGTACGATGGCGTCGGTCGCCGCCACCACCCTTCTCGCGGCCTTCGCCGTGACCGTCCCGGCCGCCGCCCCCGCGCAGGCCGCGGGCAGCGTCGTCAAGGTCACCGGATCCCAGGGCGCCTGGCAGCTGACCGTCGACGGGGCGCCGTACCAGGTCAAGGGACTGACCTGGGGGCCCTCCGTCGCCGACGCCGGCAGATACATGCCCGACGTGGCCTCCATGGGCGTCAACACCATCCGTACCTGGGGCACCGACGGCACCACCAAGCCCCTCCTCGACTCCGCCGCGGCCAACGGCATCAAGGTCATCGCCGGCTTCTGGCTTCAGCCGGGCGGCGGTCCCGGCAGCGGTGGCTGCGTCAACTACCTCACCGACACCCAGTACAAGAACGACATGCTCGCCGAGTTCCCGAGGTGGGTGCAGACCTACAAGGACCACGCGGGCGTGCTGATGTGGAACGTCGGCAACGAGTCCGTGCTCGGGCTCCAGAACTGCTACAGCGGCGACGCGCTGGAGCAGCAGCGCAACGCGTACACCACGTTCGTCAACGACATCGCCAAGAAGATCCACTCCGTCGATCCGAACCACCCGGTGACCTCGACCGACGCGTGGACCGGGGCCTGGCCCTACTACAAGCGCAACGCGCCCGACCTCGATCTGTACGCGGTCAACTCCTACGCCGACGTGTGCAACATCGACGAGACCTGGAACGCCGGGGGCTACACCAAGCCCTACATCGTCACCGAGGGCGGTCCCGCCGGTGAGTGGGAGGTGGACGACGACGTGAACGGTGTGGCGTCGGAGCCCGCCGACACGGCGAAGGCCCAGGGCTACAAGAACGCGTGGAACTGCATCACCGGTCACCGGGGTGTCGCGCTCGGGGCGACGCTCTTCCACTACGGCACCGAGTACGACTTCGGCGGCGTCTGGTTCAACCTGCTCCCGGCGGGTCAGAAGCGCCTGTCGTACTACGCGGTGAAGGAGGCGTACGGCAGGAGCACCGCGGGCGACAACAAGCCACCGGTGATCTCCAACATGGCCGTCGGCAACGCCACCGCGGTACCGGCCGGGCGTCCGTTCAAGGTCACGTCGGACGTGACGGACCCGAACGGTGACGCGCTGAGCTACGAGGTGCTGGTCAACAGCAAGTACATCGACAACAGCGGGCAGTTGACCCCGGCGCAGTTCACCGCCGACGGCAACGGGGACTTCACCGTGACCGCGCCGGACCGGCTCGGGGTGTGGAAGGTCTACATCAAGGCGTCCGACGGCAAGGGCAACGTGGGTATCGAGACCAAGTCCTTCAAGGTCGTGCCGCCGCCCGTCGACGGCACGAACGTGGCGCGGGGAAAGCCGGCCACGGCGTCGTCCTTCCAGCCCGACAGCGTCGGCTGCCCCTGCCCGGCGGCCAATGTCGTCGACGGGAACTTCGGCAGCCGGTGGGCCAGTGACTGGTCCGACCCGCAGTGGATCCAGGTCGACCTGGGCGCGCGGACCGACTTCAAGCACGTACAGCTCGCCTGGGAGGCCGCGTACGCCAAGAGCTACACCGTCCAGACGTCCGACAACGGGCAGGACTGGAGCACGCTGAGGACCGTCACGGGGGGCAACGGAGGCATCGACGACATCGCGGTCACGGGCGCGGCCCGGTACGTACGGGTACACGCGACCGAACGCGGCACGCCGTGGGGCTACTCGCTCTACGAGTTCGGCGTCTACCGCTGACCGCCCCCGCCGCGCCGTAACTCCCCGCCGCCGACGCGGCGGCCCCGCGGTCGGTCACGGCCCCCCCCCGTGACCGACCGCGGGTTCCGGCCTGCCCGCACCCGGGCGGGCCGGACCCGCGGCCGTCCCACGACCCCGCCCGTGCCCGGCGGCCCCGGTGTTGCCCTGGCCCCACCGCCCGGCCGTGGCCCTGGGTGCGCCCCGCGTCCCTGGCCTGCCCGGGCCAGACCGTCTCCCGGGACTGCGGCCGTCCCGCGATCCTGGCCTGCGGGCCACGCCCGCCTCGGCCCTGACGTTTCTCCACGGCCCCCGTCCGTGTCTGGCGGCCGGGGGCCGGCCTGGCCCGAGGCCGTCCCGCGCCCGACGCCCTCGGTACTGCCCTGGTCCCGCCCTGAGGGCGTCCTGGTTCCGTGGCCTGCGGGCGCTGCCTTGCCCTGACCTTCTCCACGGACCCCGTCCGTGTCGGGCGCCCCCGGTGTTGCCCTGGTGTTGCCCTGGTCCCACCGCGCGGTCGTGGCCCCGGGGGCGCCCTGCGGCCCTGGCCTGCGGGCGACGCCCGCCCCTGCCCTGGTCGTCTCCCGAGACCCCGTCCTTACCCGGCGCCCCCGCGCCCCCGGCGCTGACCCAGTCCCGCCAACCACCCGTGCCCGCCGTCCCCGGCCCCCGCCTGCCCGTTTGTGCCCGTTTGGGGGCTGGTCCGTTCTCGGATTGGGTGGGTGGCTTCCGTGTCTTCGTTCCGGGGCCCCGGCGTGTCCGGCTTCGTGGGCTCGCGTGGGCGGACTTGGCAGGGGGTGCAGGGCGGTCGTACGTGGGTCGTACATGTTTCCCTGCCCGTTTAGGTGCCCGTTTTGGGGGGTCGGACGGGACGCAGCTCACGTTTAGGCGAACGATCGCGGAAGCTTCCCCACCGCTTCGGGCGCCGTTCGGGCGTGGATCGGCGTGAAACGGGCAGCGAATCGGGCGCCGGAAGGCGTCACCCCCGGTACGACCAGCGCAGACGCCGACCGGCGAACGGGCATGAACGGGCACACTCAAAGCAGCGAAGGGCCTGGTCGAGCCGGGGCTCTTGCTTGTAGAAACGACCCATGAGCCCGAACGGGTGCTGAGCCGCAGCAGAGCAGGGAAGTGTGTGTCGTGGACACGGACGAACGCCGACGAGAGATTCTTGAGATCGCCCGACGTGACGGGTCGGTGGAAGTCACCGCCTTGGCCATGAAGTTGAGCGTCGCCAAGGAGACCGTCCGGCGTGACCTGCACGCCCTGGAGGAGCACGGCCTGCTCCGGCGCACCCACGGCGGCGCCTATCCCGTCGAGAGCGCCGGCTACGAGACGACCCTCGCCGTCCGGACCACCCGGCTCGTCCCGCAGAAGTCACGTATCGCCGTCGCCGCCGCCGACCTCATCGGCGACGCCGAGACCGTCTTCATCGACGAGGGCTTCACCCCCCAGCTCGTCGCCGAGGCCCTGCCCAGGGACCGCCCCCTGACCGTCGTCACCGCCTCCCTCGCGGTCGCCAACGCGCTCGCCGACGCCGAGAAGATCGCCGTCCTGCTGCTCGGCGGCCGGGTGCGCGGCGGCACCCTCGCCACCGTCGACCACTGGGCGATCCGGATGCTCTCCGACTTCGTCATCGACCTGGCGTTCGTCGGCGCCAACGGCATCTCGCGCGAGTACGGGCTGACCACCCCCGACCCGGCCGTCAGTGAGGTGAAGGCCCAGGCCATGCGGAGCGCCCGCCGCAAGGTGTTCGCCGGCATCCACACCAAGTTCGGCGCCGTGAGCTTCTGCCGGTTCGCCGATGTCGGTGACTTCGAGACGATCGTCACCGACGTCGGACTCCCGTCGGCGGAGGCGCAGCGCTATTCGCTGCTCGGCCCCCAGGTCATCCGCGTCTGACGCACCCCGGTCCGACGCGTCCCACCCGTTCCAGGACCCCCGCCCCGGGCGGCCGGGGGGCGGGACCCGTACGCCCCGACACCCCCGCCAAAGCTGTCAAACCCCCTGTTTCCCCCCACCCCTCAGTTTCCCCCACCCCTCAGCGATCACCACAACCCGAACCGAACGATCAGGAGAAACTCATGCCCCTCCAGCAGCGACGACGTGGCATAGGCGTACGTGTGGGCGCGGGAGCGGCCTTGACGGCACTCCTCGCCGGTTGCAGCGGCGCCGGCGGAACCGCCTCCGAAGGCGACAAGACGGTCAACGTGCTGATGGTCAACAACCCGCAGATGGTGGAACTCCAGAAGCTGACCGCCGCGAACTTCACCAAGGACACCGGCATCAAGGTCAACTTCACCGTTCTGCCGGAGAACGACGTACGCGACAAGATCAGCCAGGACTTCTCCAACCAGGCCGGCCAGTACGACGTCGCCACCATCAGCAACTTCGAGGTGCCCTTCTTCGCGAAGAACGGCTGGCTGCACTCGCTCGACGAGTACACGGAGAAGGACAAGGCGTTCGACCAGGACGACATCCTCAAGCCGCTCCAGGAGTCGCTGACCGCCGAGGACGGCAAGCTCTACGGCCAGCCGTTCTACGGAGAGTCGTCCTTCCTCATGTACCGCAAGGACGTCTTCGCCGAGAAGAAGCTGACGATGCCCGCCAACCCCACCTGGCAGGAGGTCGCCGACCTCGCGGCCAAGGCGGACGGCGCCGAGAAGGGCATGAAGGGCATCTGTCTGCGCGGTCTGCCGGGCTGGGGCGAGGTCATCGCCCCGCTGACGACCGTCGTCAACACGATGGGCGGCACCTGGTTCACCGAGGACTGGAAGGCGCAGCTGACCTCGCCCGAGTTCAAGAAGGCCACCAAGTTCTACGTCGACCTCGTGCGCAAGCACGGCGAGGCGGGCGCTCCCCAGGCCGGTTACGCCGAGTGCCTCAACAACATGACCCAGGGCAAGACGTCCATGTGGTACGACGCCACGGCGGGCGCCGGCTCGCTGGAGGCCAAGGACTCCCCGGTCCGCGGCAAGATCGGCTACGTGCCGGCTCCCGTCGACAAGACCGACAGCTCCGGCTGGCTCTACACCTGGGCCTGGGGCATGCAGAAGGCGTCCAAGAACACCGAGAGCGCCTGGAAGTTCATCTCCTGGGCGTCCAGCAAGGAGTACGAGCAGCTCGTCGGCGAGAAGATCGGCTGGGCCAACGTCCCCGCCGGCAAGCGCGCCTCGACGTATCTGAACCGCGACTACCGTAAGGAGGCCGCCGCGTTCGCCGATGTGACCTCGGAGGCGATCTCCAGCGCCAACCCGCGTGACCCGGGCACCCAGCCCCGTCCGACCGTCGGTATCCAGTTCGTCGGCATCCCCGAGTTCACCGACCTCGGTACGAAGGTCTCGCAGGAGATCAGCGAGGCCATCGCCGGCCGCCAGTCGGTCGACGACGCCCTGGAAGCCTCCCAGAAGCTGGCCGAGAAGGTTGCCGAGGAGTACCGGTGAGCACTTCTGTCAGCGCCGCACCCCCCGCCCCACCGGACCAGTCCCCGCCGGCCAAGTCCCGCCCCCCGGCGGGTCCCCGGTCCGGCAAGGCCCGCGCCTGGGCCACCCGTGCCCCCCTGCTGCCGGCTCTTGTCTTTCTGATCGCCGTCACCCAACTGCCCTTCGTGGCAACGCTGTTCATCTCGCTGTTCGACTGGAACTCGCTCAACCCGGACGCCCGCAGCTTCTCCGGCCTGGAGAACTACGGCTCCGTCTTCTCCGACGCGGACCTGCGTGACTCGGTCTTCACGACGATGCTGCTCACCGCCACCGTGGTGATCGTCAGCGTGGTCCTCGGACTGCTGCTCGCCCTGCTGCTCAACCAGCGGTTCGCGGGCCGGGGCCTCGTCCGTACGCTGCTCATCACACCGTTCCTGCTGGTGCCCGTCTCGGCCGCGCTGCTCTGGAAGCATGTGCTCTACAACCCCGAGTACGGCCTGCTGAACGGCGGTTGGGCCTGGTTCACCGGTCTGTTCGGCGTCGAGAACGCCGCACAGCCCGACTGGATCTCGGACATGCCGCTGCTCGCCGTCGAGGCGTCGCTCGTCTGGCAGTGGACACCGTTCATGATGCTCATCCTGCTGGCCGGGCTCCAGAGCAGGCCGCTGGACATGATGGAGGCGGCGCGCCTGGACGGTGCGAACGCCTGGCAGATGTTCACCTTCCTGACCCTGCCGCATCTGCGCCGCTACCTCGAACTCGGCATCCTGCTCGGCTCGATCTACATCGTGCAGAACTTCGACGCCGTGTTCACCATCACCGCGGGCGGACTCGGCACCGCCAACCTCCCGTACACCATCTACCAGACCTTCTACCAGGCTCACGAGTACGGACTGGCCTCCGCGGCAGGCGTGGTCGTCGTGATCGGCACCATCGTGATCGCGACCTTCGCCCTGCGCGTCGTCTCGTCCCTCTTCAGTGAGGAGGCGAGCCGCGCATGAGCACCATCTCCGCAGCGAAGACCGCCGACGCCCCGGGCAGGACACCACCCCCCTCCCCGCCCGAGGACTCCTACGGGGCCGCGGCCAAGCGCGCCAAGCGGCGCTCCACCACGCTGGGTCTGGTGGCGTGGGTGGTCGGAGTCGTCTTCTGCTTCCCTGCGCTCTGGATGTTCCTGACATCCCTGCACTCGGAGTCGGACGCGGCGACCAACCCGCCGTCCCTCACCGCGCCGCTCACCTTCGAGAACTACAGCGACTTCTTCGGCGCCGACGGCGGGGCCAGCCCCTGGCCGCCGCTCATCAACTCCGTGATGGCGTCGGTGTTCTCGACCCTGTTCGTCCTCGTGCTGGCGCTGCCGGCGGCGTACGCGCTGTCCATCAAGCCCGTCCGCAAATGGACGGACGTGATGTTCTTCTTCCTCTCCACGAAGATGCTGCCGGTCGTCGCCGGTCTGCTGCCGGTGTACCTCTTCGCGAAGAACATCGGGATGCTGGATAACATCTGGTTGCTCGTCATCCTCTACACCTCGATGAATCTGCCGATCGCCGTCTGGATGATGCAGTCCTTCCTCGCGGACGTGCCGGTCTCCATCATCGAGGCCGCCCAGGTCGACGGCGCCCGGCTGCACACCGTCCTGATCCGGGTGGTGGCGCCCGTCGCCGCCCCCGGTATCGCCGCCACCGCGCTGATCTGTTTCATCTTCAGCTGGAACGAACTGCTCTTCGCCCGGGTCCTCACCGGCGTGACAGCGCAGACGGCGCCCGTCTTCCTGACCGGATTCGTCACCAGCCAGGGCCTCTTCCTCGCCCAGCTGTGCGCCGCTTCGGTCGTCGTGTCTCTGCCGGTGCTCGCCGCCGGTTTCGCCGCCCAGGACAAGCTCGTCCAGGGCCTCTCTCTTGGAGCCGTCAAATGAGGGCAGCGATCGTCGAAGCCCCCGGCAAGGTGTCCGTCACCACGGTCCCCGACCCGACCCCGGGCCCGCGCGACGTCGTCGTGTCCGTCGCCTCCTGCGGCATCTGTGGCACCGATCTCCACATCCTCCAGGGCGAGTTCGCGCCGACCCTGCCGATCCTGCCGGGCCACGAGTTCGCCGGCGAGGTCGTGGGCATCGGTTCGGAGGTCACCGAGCTGGCCGTGGGCGACAAGGTCGCCGTCGACCCGTCCCTGCACTGCCACGAATGCCGCTACTGCCGGTCGGGCCGGGGCAACCTCTGCGACCGCTGGAACGCGATCGGGGTCACCGTCCCCGGCGGCGCCGCCGAGTTCGCCGTGGCGCCGGTGGCCAACTGCGTCAAGCTCCCGGACCATGTGAACGTACGGGACGCGGCCCTCATCGAGCCGCTGTCCTGCGCCGTACGCGGCTACGACGTACTGAGCGGCACGCTCGGCGCGGAGGTGCTGATCTACGGCACCGGCACGATGGGCCTGATGATGCTGGAGCTGGCCAAGCGCACCGGCGCGGCCGGCGTCGACGTCCTGGACATCAACCCCGACCGGCTGGCCACCGCGACCAAGCTCGGCTGTTCGCGGGCCGGCGCGTCGGCCGAGGAGTTCGAGCGGCCGGAGGGCTGGGACGTCGTCATCGACGCGACCGGCAACGCGGGCGCCATCCAGGACGGCCTCGGCCGGGTCGCCAAGGGCGGCACGTTCCTTCAGTTCGGGGTCTCCGACTACGCGACGACGGCGGTCATCGAGCCGTACAAGATCTACAACCAGGAGATCACCATCACCGGCTCGATGGCGGTGCTGCACAGCTTCGAGCGGGCCGCCGCGCTGTTCGCCACCGGGGTCCTGGACCCCGAGGTGTTCATCAGCGACCGGCTGCCGCTCGACCAGTACCCCGCGGCCATCGAGCGGTTCCAGGCCGGCCAGGGACGCAAGATCGTGGTGGAGCCGTGACCGACGCTCCCGGCGCGGCACCGGATCCCGCACCGGGGCCCGGCGCCGTCCTGGTGCTGGGGGAGGCGCTGATCGATCTGGTGCCCACCGCCGAGGACGCGGAGGCGCACCTGGCCCAGCCGGGCGGCGCCCCCGCGAACGTGGCCACCGGACTGGCCCGGCTCTCCACGCCGAGCTGGTTCGGGGGCGCCCTCGGGAACGACGGGTTCGCCCGGTCGATCGAACGGCGGCTGGTCTCGGCGGGGGTCGAGCTCGGCCTCTGCGCGCGACCGGATCTGCCCACGGCGCTGGCGGTGGCGGATCCGGGACCCGAGGGCACCGGCTACCACTTCCATCTCCAGTCCACGGCGACCTTCCAACTGCCGCGCCGCACCGACGTCGAGCTCTTCGCCGCCGTGTACGTCGGCGGCCTCGCCGCCGTCGTCGAGCCCTCGGCCTCGGCCGTCGCCGCGGCGGCGCGCGCGGCGGCGGCCGGCACCCCGCTGCTGGTGGTCGACCCGAACGTGCGCGAGGACCGCACGCTCGACTCGGAGAGCGGGTCCGGGCTGCTGCGCGAACTGTGCGAGCTGGGCCAGGTCGTCAAGGCGAGCGACGAGGACCTGGCCCGGCTCTGGCCCGGCTCGACGCCCGACGAGACGTGCCGCAGGCTCGCCGCCGGCGGCCGGCTGGTGGTCCTGACCCGGGGATCGCGCGGGAGCACGGCCTACACCGGCTCGGCCGAACCGGTGTCCGTGCCCGCCGTACAGGTCGAGGTCGTCAACACCATCGGCGCGGGAGACGCCTTCATGGCGGCCATGATCACCTGGATGGTCTCGCGGGGTGTCCACCCGGGCGGGGCAAGGGAGTTCACCCCCGCGCTCGCGGAGGAGATGCTGCGCTTCGCCTCACAGGTGGCGGCCTCGGTCGTCGCCCAGGCGGGCACCGAACCCTCGCTCCCCGCGCACGTCTGACACCCCGTCAGCCGTAGGGAACTGCACCTGTCACCGGCGGCGGTCCCGACCGCCGCCGGTGACAGGGCGTCTCATACCGCTCTCTGGCTCCGGCCCGCCTGCTGACGGATGATCTCGGCGTACCGGTGCCCGCTCGACTTGATCGTCCGCCGTTGCGAGGCGTAGTCGACATGGACGAGGCCGAACCGCTTGTCGTAGCCGTAGGCCCACTCGAAGTTGTCGAGCAGCGACCAGGCGAAGTACCCGGCGAGCGGCACCCCCTTGCGTACCGCGCGGGCGCACGCCTCCAGATGCTCCTCCAGATAGCGCGTGCGCTCCGGATCGTCGACCGTGCCGTCGTCCATCAGCACATCCGGATAGGCCGAACCGTTCTCGGTGACATAGATGCGCTGGGCGCCGTACTCCCTGGTCAGCCGGAGCAGCAGCTCCTCCAGACCGTCCGCGTGCACCTCCCAGTCCATGGCGGTGTGGCGTACGCCCGGCAGATAGACCTGCTTGGCGTACGGCGCCGGGCCCGCCGGGTCGTCGGCGACCACCTGGCGGAAGTAGTAGTTCAGACCGAGCCAGTCGAGCGGCGTGGCGATGGTCTCCAGATCGCCGGGGCGCTCGGGCAGCTCGACGCCGTAGAGATCGAGCATGTCCTGCGGATAGCCGCGCCCGTGGACGGGGTCCAGCCACCAGCGGTTGATGTGGCCGTCCGCCCGCAGGGCCGCCGCCCGGTCCGCGTCGCGGTCGGTGGCCGGCTCGATCGGGCTGAGATTGTTGACGATGCCGATCCGGGCGCCGGACGAGGCCGCGCGGACGGCCTGGGCGGCCAGGCCATGACCGAGATGCAGATGGTACGAGGCGTGCACGGCGGCCTTGAGGTCCGTCAGCCCCGGTGCCATCCGGCCCTCCAGATGCCCGATCCAGGCGGAGCACAGCGGCTCGTTGAGGGTCGCCCAGTCGGTCACCCGGTCGCCGAGGCGCTCGGCGACGACGGAGGCGTAGGCGGCGAAGTGCTCGGCCGTCTCGCGAGCCGGCCAGCCGCCGCGGTCCTGGAGCGTCTGCGGGAGGTCCCAGTGGTAGAGGGTGGCGAACGGGGTGATGCCCGCCTCCAGCAGGCTGTCCACCAGCCGGTCGTAGAAGCCGATCCCCGCCTCGTTCACCGGCCCGTCGCCGCCGGGCACCACGCGCGGCCAGGCGAGCGAGAAGCGGTACGCGCCGACGCCTAGGCGCTTCATCAGACCGATGTCCTCGGGGACCCGGTGGTAGTGGTCGCAGGCGATGTCCCCGGTGTCGCCGTTGTCGACGGCACCGGGGGTGTGCGAGAACGTGTCCCAGATCGAGGGGGACCGGCCGTCCTCGGCGACGGCGCCCTCGATCTGATAGGCGGCGGTGGCGACGCCCCAGACGAAATCGTGGGGGAGGGCGTTGAGTTCGTTCACTGACTGCCTTTCCGACGGGGGGACCTGGGATATCTGACGCTGAGTCATCTGACGTGGTGTCACTTCACCGCTCCCGCCGTCAGACCGGCGACGAGATAGCGCTGGAGGAGCAGGAATCCGGCGACGACGGGCACGCTGACGACGAGCGAGGCCGCCATGATCTGGTTCCAGTACACGTCGTTCTGGGTGGCGTAGCCCTGGAGACCGACGGCGAGCGTGCGGGTCTCGTCGTTCGTCATCACGGACGCGAAGAGGACCTCTCCCCAGGCGGTCATGAAGGCGTAGACCGACACGGCCACGATCCCCGGGATCGCGGCCGGCACGACCACGCGGAACAGCGCGCCGAAGGGGCCGCAGCCGTCCACCATCGCGGCCTCGTCCAGATCCCTCGGGATGGAGTCGAAGTACCCGATGAGCATCCAGATGGAGAAGGGCAGCGAGAAGGTCAGATAGGTGAGGATGAGCCCGCCCCTGGACCCGTACAGGGCGACGCCCGTGCTGTTGCCGATGTTGACGAAGATCAGGAACAGCGGGAGCAGGAAGAGGATGCCCGGGAACATCTGCGTGGAGAGCACCGTGACGGTGAAGACACGTCTGCCCCGGAAGCGGTGGCGGCTCACGGCGTACGCCGCGAAGACCGCGATCGTCACCGACAGGACGGTCGCCGCGCCCGCCACCAGCAGTGAGTTCATGAAGTAGTGCGCGAGCGGGACGGTCTTCCAGATGTCGAAGTACGGGCGGACCGTGATCTCGGACGGAATCCACTGGAAGGTGTCCGTCACGTCCTCCAGCGGCTTCAGTGAACTGCTGATCATCACGTAGACGGGCAGCAGGGCGAAGACGGTGAGGAACGTCAGGATGATCCGGCGCGTCCAGCGGAAGGACGCCGGGGGAGCGAGCGGAGACCGGGTCTTGCCGGTCAGGGCCTCAGAGCGCACCGGAACCCTTCCTTCCACGTGAGGTGGCCACCAGATAGACCGCCGTGACCAGCAGCAGGAAGAGCAGCAGCAGGACGGACATCGCCGAGCCCGTACCGAAGTTCCAGGTGACGAACGACGACTGGTAGATATGGATCGAGATGAGATCGGCCGCCTCGGGCGCCGACTCGCCGAACAGGACGTACGGCGTGTTGAAGTCGTTGAACGTCCACAGGAACAGCACCAGCACCAGCACCTGGTTGACCGGGCGCAGCGACGGCAGCGTGATCTTGCGGAGCTGCTGCCAGATGCCCGCGCCGTCGATGGACGCCGCCTCGTACAGCTCGCGCGGGATGTTCTGGAGCCCCGCCATCAGCATGAGGAAGGCGAACGGCCAGGACTTCCAGACCGCGACGACCACAAGCGCGATGAAGCTGTTGTCACCGATCAGCCAGAAGGACGGCTCGTCGGTCAGACCGAGCTGGTCGTGCAGGACGTGGTTGATCATGCCGTTGTCACGCTGGAACATGAAGGCCCAGGTGATGACCGCGGCGTACACCGGCAGGGCGTACGGAGTGAGGAAGACGGCCCGCAGCAGTCCCCGGCCGCGGAAGTTCTCCTGGAGCATCACGGCCGCGGCCATGCCGAACAGCCAGGACAGACCGACGGTGATGACGGTGAAGAGACAGGTGACGTAGAAGGAGTGGAGCAGCGCCTCGCCGAGCGGGGCGTCGAAGTCGACGGCGATCTTGTAGTTGTCGAACGCCCGCCAGGGAGCCTTGCCCCAGTTGTTGATGTAGAGCTGGGTCAGTTCGCGGAAGCTCATCACGATCCCGATGACCATCGGGACGATGTGCACGAGCAGTTCTAGCAGGACGGCCGGGAGCAGCAGCAGATAGGGCAGCCCGCCCTGGCGGATCCGGTCGGGGACGCGCGGCAGCCGTCGCCGCCGCGCGCCCCCGCCGCCCTGGTCCGCACCGCTGCCCGACTTGCGTACGGGGGGAGTCACGGTGGACGTCATGGGCGGTGCCTCACTGCTGCATCTGCTGCTGGGCCTTGTCCAGCCGCTTCTTGACGGACTCGGTGGTCACCGGGGTCCCTGAGGCGGCGTCCGCCCACAGCTCCTTGACTGCGGTGCCGACGGCGGTCTCGAACTGCGACTCCTCGGGCACCTGGGGGAGCGGCGCCGCGCTGTTCGCGAGGGTGTCGCGCAGGACCTTCAGATCGGGCGCGGCGAACGCCGGGTCGGACTGGGCCGCGGCGACCGGCGGGATGGAGCCGTAGGTCTTGTTGAGGAGTTTCTGCTCGGCGTCGCTCGTCATGAACTTGACGAACTTCTTGGCACCCTCGATGTTCTTGGTGTTCTTGAAGACGGCGATGTTGATGCCGGCGACCATGGAGTTCACCTGCTTCCCGGTGCCGGGTGTGCCGGCCGGTACGGGAACGGGCGCCGCGCCCCAGTCCTCGGGCTTCATACCCTGCGAGGCGAAGGTCGAGGCGGCGGCCTGCCACAGCACCATCGCCGTCTTGCCCTTGGCGAAGTCGGTCAGCGACTGGTTCTGGGCGTACTCCGCGTTGCCCGGAGCGATGATCTTGTCCTTGGCCATGAAGTCGACGTACTGCTTCACGGCGGCCACGTTGGCGTCGGTGGTGAAGGTCGGCTTGCCGGACGCGTCGAAGAAGTTGTCGCCGTGCTGCTGGCCGAGGGCGAAGACCTGGTGGATGTTGTTCGAGAGGTTGCCGCCCTCGGCGCCCAGCGCCCACTTGCCGTCCTTGGACAGCTTCTTGCCGTCGGCGATCAGCTCGTCCCAGGTGGCGGGCGGTCCGTCGATGCCGGCGTCCGCGAACATCTGCTTGTTGTAGTAGAGCGCGTACGCCAGCGAGTACAGCGGTACGGCCGCCGGAGGCTGGCCCTCCGCGCCGGCTGAGGCGACGGCCGAGTCGACGAAGCGGTCCCGGCCGCCTATCGCCTCGAAGTTCTTGTCGTCCCAGGGCAGCAGCGCGCCCGTCGCCTGGAGCGAGGCGGACCAGGTGTTGCCGATGTTCAGCACGTCGGGTCCCTGGCCGGACGTGGTGGCGGCGAGGATCCGGGTCAGCAGATCGGACCAGGGCACCACTTCGAGCTTGACCTTGATCCCCGTCTCCTTCTCGAACTTCTTCAGCTCGGGAGTGAGGATCTTCTTGTCGGCTTCGATGTTCGGGCCCTGGTTCGACGCCCAGTAGGTGAGCGTCTTCGGTGAATCGTTGCTGCCGCCCTCGTCGGTGGAGGTTCCGCCGCCGCACCCGGCGAGGGTGGCGGCGAGGGCGGTGGCGAGGGTGACGACTGTTGCGGCTCTGACTCCGCGCATGGGAAGCCCCTTTCCGGGGTGGCTGTGTTCGAGAGTCGAACGCTGCCTCACGGCTTAATTTATGTCGTGATTTAAGAGGTGAGAGAAGGTCGCGTCAAGGTCTGGGGCCGGGGTATGTTGCCTGCTGGGAGGGAGCACCATGGCGGAACGGGACAGAAGAACAGTGCGTGACCTGCGCCGGGGCAACCGGGCGAGGGTGTTGCAACGGTTGTATTTCGACGGGCCCCTGAGCCGTCAGGAGCTCGGTCCCGCGACAGGTCTGAGTTCAGGTTCCATCAGCAACGTCGTCACCGAACTCGCCGCCGAACGCCTCCTGGAGGAGGCCGGAGTGGTCGACTCCGACGGCGGCAGACCGCGCACGCTGCTGCGGGTCGCCCCCGGCGGAGCGCTCCTCATCGGCATCGACATAGGGGAAACCCGTGTCCGCGTCGAACTCTTCGACCTCTCCCTGACCGAACTCGCCCGCACCGAGCGGCTGTTGGCCCAGCACGGCCATGACGTCGAACGCATCGTCGCGCACGTGCGCACCGGCGTCGCCCACGTCCTGCGGGACGCCGGGGCCGACCCCCGCGAACTCCTCGGCATCGGCATCGGTGTCCCCGGCATCATCGAACGCGACGGCCCCGAAGGGGCGGTCGTGCACGGACAGACCATGGGCTGGGCAGCCGTTCCCTTCGAGAAACTGCTGCGCACCGCCGTGGACATACCGGACGAGGTCCCGCTCTTCATCGACAACGGCGCCAAGACACTCGGCCAGGCGGAGATGTGGTTCGGCGGCGGCCGGGGCGCCGGGGCGGCGGCGATCGCCCTCATCGGCTCCGGGGTCGGCGCGAGTGTGATTCACGGTGGCGAAGACGGCGCGCTGGACGGCAACCACCGCAGCGGCGCCCTGGAATGGGGCCACACCACCGTGCATATGCGGGGACGGCGCTGCCGCTGCGGATCCATCGGCTGTCTGGAGGCGTACGCGGGCGCCGAGGCGATGCGCGAACGCTGGCAGGAGGCGGGCGGCCCGCTCCCCGCCGACGCGGACGACGAGACGGCCCTCGCCGCCCTGCTGGCCGCGGCGTTCCCGCCGCCCGGCGGACCCGCCCCCGACCCGGTCGCCGTCTCGATCCTCGACGAGACGGCGGAATGCCTGGGCGCCGCGGTCGCCGACCTGATCAACCTGTTCCTGCCCGAACGGGTCCTGCTCGGCGGCTGGGCGGGCCTCCAGATCGGCCCGCACCTGCTGCCCGACATCCGCCGCTACGCCCGGGAGTACGCGCTGCGGCACACCGGCGCGCGGGCGACCGTCGAGCTGGGCAGCCTGGGCCCGGACGCGGTCACGGTGGGCGCGGCGACCCTGCCGCTGTCGGACTTCCTGGCCCGCGGAGGGACACGGCCGTTGCCGGGCGGCGTCGACGAGACACCACGGGCGGGGGGCGTACGGGGGGTGTTGCCCCCGGAGCGGTGGTCACGCACACCACCGCCGACGCTGGAGCCGAGCCCGTGACCCGGAGCGGTCAGGCCGACGCCCGGACGATCAGGGTCGGTTCGAAGATCACCGACGTCACCGCGCGGTCCGGGCGGGACAGCCGGTCCAGCAGCAGGCGTGCCATCTCCGCCGCCATGTCCTCCACCGGCTGCCGCACCGTCGTCAGCGCGGGGCGGCAGGACGCCGCCGCGCGGCTGTCGTCGAAGCCGATCACCGCGACCTCGTCCGGCACCCGCAGCCCGCGCTCACGCAGCACCTGGCAGGCGCCCACGGCCATCAGGTCGTTCGCCACGAACAGCCCGTCCAGATCCGGGTGTTCGGCGAGCAGGCGCTCCATGGCCGACGCACCGCTCTCCTCGGTGAACCCGCCCTCCGCGACGGGGATGTACGGATGCCCGTGCCGGGCCATCGAGTCCCGGAAGCCCGCCAGCCGGTCCTGCGCCGCCGGTACGTCGAACGGCCCCGCGATCGTGGCGATCCGCCGGCAGCCCCGGGCCAGCAGATGCTCGGCGGCCAGCCTGGCGCCGTCCTGGTGGGCGAGGTCGACGTAACTGATCCGTACCGGGCGGGCGGGACGCGCGTACAGCACGGCGGGCAGCCCGGCGTCCGTGATGAGCGCGGGCAGCGGGTCCTCCGCGTGCGTCGAGACGACCAGGGCGCCGTCCGCGCTGCCCTGACGGAGGTACGACACCACCTCGTCCCGCGCGCGTGAGGTCTCGGCGAACATCAGCACCGGGTGAATCCCGCGCGGACGCAGGAAGTTGACGACGCCCGTCACCACCCGGCCGAAGAACGGGTCGGCGAAGACCTCGGTCATGAACGAGCCCACACCGCCGTCGAACCGGGCCCTCTCGTCGCCCTCGCCGCTCCCCGGCCCGACGGAGGTGGTGGCGGCTGCGGGGCCCGCCGTCGCGGCCACCGGCGGCGCGTCGTCCCCCGCCCCCGACACCACCAGGGCGATCGAGTCGGCCTTGCGGGTGACCAGCGAACGGGCCGCGCGGTTCGGGGTGTAGCCGGTGACGGCCACCGCGTCCCGTACCGCCGCCTGGATCACCGGGTCGACATTGCGTACGCCGTTGATGACGCGGGAGACGGTGGCGCGCGAGACTCCGGCCGCTTTGGCGACATCCTCCAGCGTGGGCGCGCCGGCCGCGCGTGAATCCTCCGTCATGAGCGCATTTATAGCATCAGCGGAGAGCGCTCTCCATCGAGGGACCGGCTGTCAGCGGACCGGTCGCCGTCACCGTGAGCGTGGTCCGCAGCGGCAGTTCACCCGCCGACGGCCCTGCCAGGAGCGTGAATCGACCCGGTTCCGTCTCCCAGCGTCCGCGCTCCGTCGACCAGTGCGCCAGCGCCCGTGCTCCGAGCCGCACGGTCGCCACGGCCTCCTCGCCCGGGCCCGCCTCCACCGCCGCGTAACCCGCAAGTGCCCGCACCGGCCGGTCGACCGCCGTCTCCGCCCGGGCCAGATAGACCTGGACGACCTCACGGCCCCCGCGCGGACCGGTGTTGCGCAGCCGTACACGTACGTCGACAGGCTCGCCCGACGCGCGGACGGTCGCCGGCGCCTCCATCCCCTCGTACTCCCATGTGGTGTAACCGAGTCCATGGCCGAACCAGTACGCGGGCTCCACCCCTTCCCGCAGCCACGCGCGGTGGCCGATGTGGACGCCCTCCTCATAAGGAAGACATCCCTCACGCGGCCGGGTGTCGAGCACCGGGACGTCCTCCTCGGTCAGCGGCCAGGTCGTGGGCAGCCGCCCGCCGGGCTCGGCGGCGCCGAACAGCACATCGGCCAGGCCGTGTCCGGCCTCCTGGCCGGGGAACCACGTCAGGAGCAGCGCCGGTACGTCACGGTGCCAGGGCAGGGTGACCGGGCCGCCGGAGTTCACCAGCACCACCGTGCGGGGGTTGGCGCGCGCCACCGCCCGTACGAGCGCGTCCTGGCCGTCGGGCAGCGCCAGCGACTCGCGGTCGCGGCCCTCGGACTCGCTCTCCTCGGTGGTGCCGACCACGACCACCGCGACCTCGGCCGCCCGCGCGGCGGCCACGGCGGCGTCCAGAGCCGCCAGCGCGTCACCCGGCGGAGGCGCGGCGGCCAGCAGCGTCGCCACTCCCGTGCCCGGGTCGAGCCGGCGCCGGGCGACCACCTCCGCCTCCACGCCCTCGGTCAACTGGGCCCGCGTACAACGGTAGGGCGGGGCGACATGCACCCGGGTCGGGTCGTCGCTGTCGAGCGGGTACTCGCCGGTCATGAGCGTCCGGCCGTCCACGGAGAGGGAGATGAGCCCCCAGCCGCCCACCGCCAGGGTCCAACCGCCGCTCTCCGAAGGCCGGACGAGGGCCCGGATCTCGACGGTGACCGCGCCCGCAACCCGGGCCGGTTCCACGATCCGGCCCGACAGGCGGTGCTCGGCGTGCAGTTCGGTGCCCTCGGCGTCCAGCAGCCGCACGAGCACGCCCGGTCGGCCGTCGCGCGGATCGCGCGTCCAGGAGGGGTCCAGCGGGCGCGGCCGGGTGTGGGGCGGCAGACCGGGCGTGTACGTCACCTCGGCCGCCGTACGCTCCGACGTCCCGTCCGCCTCGCGCAGCGCCGTCTCGATGCCCTCCAGGGGCGTGACCACCGACGCGGGGAACACCTCCGCGCTGCCGCCTCCCTGGATGCGGACGTCCGTGGCGTGCGGACCGACGACGGCGACGCGGCGCGTCCGGACCGGATCCAGCGGCAGCAGTCGGTCCTCGTTGCGCAGCAGGACCGAGCCGGCGGCCACGGCCCGCCGCAGCAGGGCGAGTCCATCGCCGGGCGGGGTCGACAGCCGCCGGACGGGGCGCGGTTCGCCCAGCGCACCCACCCGCCGGGCGAGCCGCAGCAGCCGCCGTACCTTGTCGTCGATCAGCGCCTCGTCGACCAGGCCCGCCCGCACGGCGTCGAGCAGCCCGGCCGCCCACGGGCTCTCCGGGCCGGGCATGGCGAGGTCCTGGCCGGAGCGCGCGCTGTCGAGCAGCGTGCGCACCGCGCCCCAGTCGGAGACGACCAGCCCGTCGAAGCCCCAACGGTCCTCGTACGGCGCCCCGTTCGCGCTGGCGGCGCCGTTCGCCCCGTTCGCCCCGTTCGCGTCGGCCGTCCCGTTTTCGTCACCCCGCCGGGCCTCCTTCAGGGGCCGCTCCAGGAGCCGACTCGCCGACATGGTCTCGCCGTTGACCTTGTTGTACGCGGACATCACCGCCCAGACTCCCGCGTCCACCGCCGCCTCGAACGGGGCCAGATAGACCTCGCGCAGGGTCCGTTCGTCCACCCGTACATCGACGTGCAGCCGGTCGGTCTCCGCGTCGTTCGCCACGAAGTGCTTGGCCGCGGCCGCCACTCCGCCCTCCTGCACGCCCGTCACAAAGGCGACGCCCGTACGGGCGGTCAGCAGTGGATCCTCGGAGAAGCACTCGAAGTGCCGTCCGCCCAGCGGCGACCGGTGCAGATTCAGGGTGGGGGCCAGCACCACCTGGACGCCCTTGCGGCGCGCCTCGCCGGCCAGGAGCCCGCCGAGCTCGCGCGCCAACTCCCCGTCCCAGGAGGCCGCGAGCGCGGTCGGCGACGGCAGGACGAGGGAGGTCCGCCGCTCGTCCCAGGCCTCACCGCGCACGCCGGCCGGTCCGTCGGACATCGTCAGAGGGCGGAGCCCGACGGCCGGTTCGTCGTACGTACGCCAGTTGCTGGCACCCGTCAGCAGACGCACCTTCTGCCCGATGTCGAGTTTCTCCAGCAGCCGCTCGGTCTCGTCCTCGGCCATTCCGCCCCTTCAATCCTGTTGGAGAGCGCTCTCCCGTAGCCTCGCCCAAGACTCTCCGGAGGGTGCCTGGGCTGTCAATGCCGGCCCCTGGTCTGCGACGACGCACGGAGGGCGCACACGGGCCGCGCGGGCTCCCCGGGTGAGCCCTTGTCATTGCACATGCGACTGCCCTAAGTTGACCGATTGCGACGTGTCCCAGACGTCCTTACCTGCCAGTGGGGGAGCCGAGACCATGGCCGCAACCGGTCGCCACCGCAGATACCAGCCGAGCCGCATCAACCGCGCGTCCCTCACCGTGACAGCCGGCGGCGCGGGCATCGCCCTGCCGCTCATCGGCGCGTCCACGGCCGCCGCGGCACCCGTGGACACATGGGAGAAGGTCGCGGCCTGCGAGTCCACGAACAACTGGCAGATCAACACGGGCAACGGCTATTACGGCGGGCTCCAGTTCAGCCAGTCCACCTGGGAGGCGTTCGGCGGCGGGCAGTACGCGGCGCGGGCCGACCTCGCCACCAAGGACCAGCAGATCGCCATCGCCGAGAAGGTCCTCAAGGGCCAGGGGCCGCAGGCGTGGCCCCACTGCTCGGTCGAGGCCGGACTCACCCGCGGCGGCGACGCCCCCGACGTGTCACCGGCCAAGGCCCGGGACACGAAGGGCGGCCAGGACACCGCGCGGACGGCCGGCGACACGGCGAAGAGCGCCCCCCGGAGCGATCCCAAGAAGGCCGCCTCGCCCACGTCCGTGCCCACCGAGCGCGAGGGCTACACGGTGGCGGGAGGAGACTCGCTCTCCGGGATCGCCGCCGCCGAGGAACTGCGCGGCGGCTGGCAGCGGCTGTACGAGGAGAACCGCCGGGTCATCGGCAGCGACCCCGATCTGATCTTCCCCGGGCAGAAGCTCGTCCTGCACGTCTCCGCCCCGGCCAAGGACAGGCCGGCCGCCCCGCCCAAGCAGGCGGAGAAGAAGGCCGAGAAGCAGGAGAAGAAGCCCGCCGCGAAGGCGCAGCCGCCCAAGCAGGCCGAGAGGCCCAAGGCCAAGCCGCAGGCGGAGAAGCCGAAGGAAGAGCCCAGGCAGCAGCCCAAGCAGCAGGCCTCGAAGCCGAAGACCGCTGAGAAGCCGAAGCAGTCGTCCGGCTTCAGCGCCCCGGTCAGCGCGAGCACGGGCACCCCGTACCGCCAGGCAGGCTCCTGGGCGAGCGGCTATCACACGGGCGTCGACTTCCCCGTCCCCACCGGCACGTCCGTGAAGGCCGTGGCGGGTGGCACGGTCGTGTCGGCTGGCTGGGAGGGGTCGTACGGCTACCAGGTCGTCATCCGGCACGGGGACGGCAAGTACAGCCAGTACGCGCACCTGTCGGCGCTCAACGTGCGCGACGGTCAGAAGGTGAACGCGGGCCAGCGCATCGCACGGTCAGGATCGACCGGAAACAGCACCGGACCGCACCTCCACTTCGAGATGCGTACGGGGCCCGGTTACGGTTCCGACATCGACCCCGTCTCCTACCTCAGAGCGGGCGGAGTCCGCATCTGACCGGACGGTCCGCCGCAGGATGTGGCGCACGGCCTTGTGTTCCGGCCTGTGCGCCCGCTGGCGCGGTGTCGTGTGCCAGTGCCAGGACGGGCGCGCCCACGAGGCGTGACGGGGCTCGACCGACGCGGAGCCGGCCGCGGCGTCCGCCGGCCCGACCACCGGGCCCCTGTCCGGCCCGGAGACGGCGTCCGTCGCCTCCCCGCCGACCGGCGGTTCCCCGACGCTCCCCGCGGCCTGCGCCGCGAGCCGCTCCCTCGTCAGGAGGACGAGCCCGCCGGCGGTCACCGCACCGAAGCCGAGGGCGAGCATGCCGCCCGTCAGGCCGTACCGGAATCCCTCGCCGAAGAGGGTGACCCCGACCGCCGCGGCGACCACCGGATTCACGACCGTGACCGTGGCCAGAGGAGCGGCGAGGCCCGCACCTCGGTAGGAGGCCTGCGAGAGCAGCAGCCCCGCCACGGCCATGATCGCGATGACCAGCAGACTCGGAACCTGGCCGCCGAACGTGCCGTCGGACCAGTCGACGGCCACGGTCTTGGTGAACACCGACGAGATGCCGAAGGCGACACCGGCCGAGGCGGCCAGCAGCACACTGCGCAGGGCCGGACGGTTCACGGCCTGCGCGATCAGGAAGAGGAGACCGACCAGGCCGACGGTGGCACCGGCCACGAACATGCGCTCGCCCGAGCCGAGCGAGTGGGAGTCGGCGGAGCCGGTCAGCGCGAGCAGCCCGGCCAGTCCGAGCGTCGCCAGGAGCGCGCCGCGCCAGGCCGCGGCACCGGCCCTGCGGCGGACGAAGACGGCCGCCATCGGCAGCGCGAAGACGATCGTCAGGGCGCCGAGCGGCTGTACGAGGCTGAGCGGTCCGAACGCCAAGGCGAGGACGTGCAGCACTCCGCCGACACCGTTCAACGCCACGGCGGCCCACCACACGCCGTGGTGCAGGGGCGCGTAGGGCCGGGCAGGCGTGTCCGCCGCGACGCGCTCCTGAAGGATCGCCCCGGCCGCGTACGCGACCGCCGAGACCAGTGACAGCAGCACGGACAGCGCGAGTGCACTCATATATCCACGATCTCTCGCCCTTTGCGATTAGTCGTCGTCCTGAAGACGGCATTCCGACGTACTGCTGTAGTAGTACGTCGATGGAGCTGTAGTCATTCCCCCGGCGGTGGCCCGAGTTCCCGGGTGGAGTCGGCGAACGTACGCGGTGCTTCGGAGCGGGCACTCACCGCGACCGCCGGACGTTACGGACAGTGACGGCGAGGATGATCGAAGACGTCGGGCGGTGATCGTCGGGTGAGGATCGAGAAGAGGGGGCGGCAGGTGGATCTCGTGGAGGTCGGGTCCGTGGGCGGGTTCTTCGCGCTGCGGACGGAGGAGCCCGGAGGGCTCGTGGAAGCGGAAGGGGGCGCGCACGGCGGCGCGTACATTCCGTTCGCACAGATCTACGCGGGCGACATCGCCCCGCTCTTGGCGCGCGTCGACACGGTCGCCCGGAAGCTCGGCGCGCCCGAGCGCCGGATCGCCGCGTCGGTCGCGCAGCTCGGGCTCGCCGCCCGGCTCTGGTCGGTCGCACTGGGCTCCGCCGCCCTGCACGGCGAGGTTCCCGACCTGGACCCGGCACGGCTGCGCTGGGACCCCCTCCGCTCCTCGCCCGACGACCTCCGGCTGGTCGAGCCACGCCCCTTCCCGACTCGGGACACCGCCGGAACGGCGGAGGCGGCGGGCACAGCCGATGCCCTCGCGGCAGCGGTCCGCGAAGTGGTCCAGTACGGCCATCTCGTGCCCCTCGCGGCGGCCCTGCGCGCCGACGGCCGTATCTCGCCACGCCTGCTGTGGGGAAACGCCGGCTCCGCCCTCGCCGGGGCCGTCCGCGAACTCCGCGTCTGGAGCGGCCGGGCCGGACGGCCCGAGGTCGGCGAGCGGGCCGCCGCGATCGGCGCGGCGCTCTTCACCCACCCCGACCTGCGGACCACCGGGGCCGGGCGGGACGGCTCCTTCCGGCGGCACAGCTGCTGCCTCTACTACCGTTGCCCGTCCGGCGGCCTCTGCGGGGACTGCGTCTTCGACCGGCCACCGCAGCGCTCTTCCGCATGAGAGGTTTCCGGGTGACCATGACATGGCTGAGATCGTCGGGCGACGGGGGTATGGCGTGAAGGTCGGGCTGCTGACCAGGGAGTACCCGCCGGACGTGTACGGGGGCGCGGGCGTCCATGTGGAGTTCCTGGCCCGGGAGCTGCGCGAACTGACCGATCTGCGCGTGCACTGCTGGGGCGGGAGCGGCGGCGCCGACGAGCGGGCCCGGGGTGTCGTACGGCACCGGGCCGCCCCCGGACTGGAAGGCGCCAACGACGCCCTGCGCACCTTCTCCGTGGACCTCGCGATGGCCGCCGCCGTCGAAGGCAGCGACCTGGTGCACTCGCACACCTGGTACGCGGCGCTCGCCGGCCATGTCTCCAAGATGCTGTACGGCATCCCGCACGTGATGACCGCCCACTCGCTGGAGCCCCTGCGGCCCTGGAAGGCCGAGCAGCTGGGCGGCGGGTACGAGCTGTCCGGCTGGGCCGAGCGCTCCGCGATAGAGGCGGCGGACGCCGTGGTCGCCGTCTCGCACGGCATGCGCGCCGACATCCTCGACTGCTACCCCTCGCTCGACCCGGACCGGGTGCGGGTGATCCACAACGGCATCGACACCCGCCTCTACCGCCCGGACCCCGGCACCGACGTGCTGGAGCGGATCGGTATCGACCTCGACCGCCCCTATGTGCTGTTCGTCGGCCGCATCACCCGCCAGAAGGGCGTGCCGCACCTGCTGCGCGCGGCCCGCGCGCTGGACCCCGAGGCGCAGCTGGTGCTCTGCGCGGGCGCGCCCGACACCCCCGAGATCGGGGCCGAGTTCCGCGAGCTGGTGGACGAGCTGAGCGGCAGCCGCGACGGGGTGTTCTGGATCCCCGAGATGCTGCCGCGCCCCGAGGTGGTCCAACTGCTCGGCCACGCGGCCGTGTTCGTCTGCCCCTCGGTGTACGAACCGCTGGGCATCGTGAATCTGGAGGCGATGGCCTGCGGTACGGCGGTCGTCGCCTCGGCGGTCGGGGGCATCCCCGAGGTCGTCGACGACGGGAGCACGGGCCTGCTCGTGCCGTACGACGAACGGCACCCGGAGGACTTCGAGACGGCCCTCACCGAGACGCTCAACCGGGTCCTGGACGACGAGGAGTCGGCGGCGGCGATGGGCGCGGCGGGACGTGTCCGGGCGGTGCGCGAATTCGGCTGGGACCGGGTCGCCCGCCGCACGTACGAGGTGTACGAAGAGCTGCTCAAGGCCGAGTAGCCGGGTAGATGGATCCGGACGGCCTGTGCAGAGGTCGCGAACAGAGGGAGCGGCGATGCGTGGTGGACCTTCGGTGCTCGGGATCGTACTGGCGGGCGGAGAGGGCAAACGGCTGATGCCCCTGACCGCCGACCGTGCCAAACCGGCGGTGACCTTCGGCGGTACGTACCGCCTGGTCGACTTCGTCCTGTCCAATCTTGTCAACGGTGACATCCTGCGCAACTGCGTGCTGACGCAGTACAAGTCGCACTCGCTCGACCGCCATGTGAGCACCACCTGGCGGATGTCCAGTCTCCTCGGCAACTACGTCACCCCGGTGCCCGCCCAGCAGCGGCTCGGACCGCGCTGGTATCTCGGCAGCGCGGACGCGATCCTCCAGTCCCTCAACCTCGTCCATGACGAACAGCCCGACTACATAGCGGTGTTCGGCGCCGACCACGTCTACCGCATGGACCCCCGGCAGATGCTGCGCCGGCACATCGAGAGCGGCGCCGGTGTCACCGTCGCGGGCATCAGGGTGCCGCGCGCCGAGGCGTCGTCGTTCGGCATCATCACGCCAGGACCGGACGGCACGCGTGTCGACCGGTTCCAGGAGAAGCCGTCCGACGTGCCGGGGCTGCCGGGCGACCTCGAGCATGTCTTCGCCTCGATGGGCAACTACCTCTTCACCACCAAGATCCTGGTCGACGCGCTGCACCGGGACGCCGAGGACGAGTCGTCGGTCCATGACATGGGCGGCTCGATCCTGCCGATGCTCACCGAGCAGGGCATGGCGCAGGTCTACGACTTCGACGACAACCATGTGCCGGGCGAGACGGCGCGCGAGCACGGCTACTGGCGCGACGTGGGCACCCTCGACTCGTACTACGACGCGCACATGGATCTGATCTCGCACCAG
Source organism: Streptomyces sp. NPDC058653 (assembly GCF_042716895.1). Taxonomy (NCBI): domain Bacteria; kingdom Bacillati; phylum Actinomycetota; class Actinomycetes; order Kitasatosporales; family Streptomycetaceae; genus Streptomyces; species Streptomyces sp. NPDC058653. The sequence goes on from NZ_JBHXRM010000001.1 coordinate 160,848, forward strand.
CCGGAGTTCAACCTCGACAACAGACGCTGGCCCATCTACACCCATGCCGGCCAGCTGCCGCCCGCGCGTTTCGTCGCGGGCGGAATCGCCGGCGAGTCGATCGTGGCACCGGGCTGTGTCATACGCGGCCAGGTGACCCGGTCCGTGCTGTCTCCCGGCGTGGTGATCGAGGAGGGGGCCGTGGTACAGGGCTCGGTGCTCCACGACAACGTACGGGTGGGGCGCGGCGCGGTCGTACGCGGCTCGATCCTCGACAAGAACGTGGACGTCCCGCCCGGCGCCACCATCGGCGTCAATCCGGGGCGGGACGAGGAGCTCTACACGGTCTCGAAGAACGGCGTGATAGCGCTCGGGAAGGGCCAGCGGGTCTTCTAGGGCGTGTCGGCGGTTCCGGGGCTCAGCCGGATTCCACGACGCCCGGGGGCGCCCCGCCGCGTCGGCTGAGCGCCCCCGGTCTGGAGGGATGGCTACGGGTTCACCACGACCTGTGCCGTGTTGTTCCGCGGCTTCGGGTCGAACGGGAACGACGGGCCGTAACCGGGGTGGGCGACGACCTTCCCGGTCGCGCCTGGCACCACGCGGTCGATCTCCAGCTGGAACGGCAGCACCGTCTTCGAGTCCCGCGCGACCCAGAGCGGCAGGTAGCAGTCGTAGCGCGGGGCGCCGAGCCGCTCCTCCAGAGGTGCGCCGTCCCGCTCGCGCGGCTCGCAGAGGTCCGGGACAGCGGTGGTGACTGTGCCCTTCGGTACGTGGAACGAGACGACCGCGGCCGGGTCGCCCGAGCCGACGTGGCCGACCCACGCCGGACCTCTGTTCAGGAAGCGGAGCTCGGCCGTGACCGTCGAACCGGGTCGGCCGCGGACCGTGTCGCCGCGCACGGCGAAGTCCGCCGTGTTGACCGCCTCGATGGGCCAGTCACCGTAGTTGTCGTCTGCCTGGATGTCGACGGCGCCCGCGCCCGGCTCGACCGAGTAGCCGAGGAGCTCGTACAGGGCGTGCTCTGCGACGTCGAGCCTCAGCGGCGCGGGCAGCTCGACGGTGGCGCCCGGCGCGACGACCGTGTCGAACGCACAGGTGACGGTGGTCATCGGAGCGGCCTCGCCCTCACCGCCCGTGGAGGTGTACACGCACTGCGGGTACTTCGTCGCGAAGTGAAGGCCGTACGTCCCCCACATCTGCACGCTGAAGCCCTGCGCGGCCTCGTTGCCGTTGTTGGTGACGGAGAACGGCGCGGTGAGCGAGCTGCCCGGCCGCACGCCCAGCAGCTTGTCCGGCCGCAGTACGCGCAGGTCGGGGCCCGAGCCGACCGTCACGGTCGTGTCGAACGAGTTCTGCGGGGCGACCAGTTCGCCGTCGGGACCGCCCTTGGCCGTCGCCTCGTAGGTGATCTTCCCCTGGGCGCCCGACACGGTGCCGGGCAGGGCGCGCACCTTGAGCCGCACCTGCTCCTCGTAGTCGTCCGTCAGCGTCGGGACCTCGGGAACGGAGCACACCGCCGTACTCCCCCCGGGTACGCAGTTCTCCGGCCAGGCCACCTCGGCGACCCCGGCCAGTCCCGAGACGTCGACGGTGAGCCGTCCGTCGCCGACCGTGAAAGTGTCGTTGTCGTGGTACAGGCCGACGGGCAGATCGCGGTACTGTCCCACGCCGCCCTCCGGCGCGACGGTGATCGTGGGCTCGTACGGCACGGCTATCCACAACTGGTCGGTCGGCTCCTCGGCGAAGGCCGGCGCCGTGCCTAAGCCGAGGACGGCCATCCCCATGGCCACGGTGGTCCGGGCTCCGAGCCGCAGCGCGCGGCCGACGGAGGCAGGCTTCATGTCAATCCCCCTGAGATGAGTGCCGGTTCGGATCCGACCCGGCACCGGTTGGACGGCTGTGCCGCCCGGGAAGTTGTATGAACGCCTCGCACGCCGCGACCGGGGAGGTCGTGGACAGCGCCACGACGCCGACCGGCCGCCGGCGAATCCGCCGACGGCCGGGCCGTCCCACTCTCCCGCTCCTCGTCCGACCGGGACACACGCTCTCGGCGGACCTTCGGGCACAGGTCTCACCGAGTCCCGTGCCCGAGGGCGGAGCAGCGGCCGTCACATCAGCCGGCGGCGCCTGCCCAGCCACGTCTGGGCGATCACCACGACCGCCAGGAAGGCGCCGCTGACGACCTGTTGGTAGGCCGAGTCGAGCGAGCCGATCTGGTTGATGACGTTCTGGATGACCTTCAGCAGCAGAACGCCCACGAGCGAACCGCTGATGAAGCCGAAGCCGCCCGTCAGCAGGGTGCCGCCGATGACGACGGCCGCGATCGCCTCCAGCTCCATGCCGGTGCCGAGGATCGTGACGCCCGAGACCAGCCAGGCCGCGTTCAGCGCCCCGGCCAGTCCGGCGCACAGGCCGGAGAGGGTGTAGACGGCGATCTTCGTACGGGCCACGGGCGCGCCCATCAGGGCCGCCGCGTCCTCGTTGCCGCCGACCGCGTACACGTACTGGCCGAACCGGCTGCGCCGCAGCATCACCGCGCCCCCGACGAAGAGCGCCACCGTGATCCACACCGGCACCCCGATTCCCAGGAGCTTCTCCTGGCCGAGGCCGGCGAAGAAGGACTTCTCGTCCACCAGATAGGTGGTGGAGCCCTCGTCGGTGACGGCGAGCAGGATGCCGCGGGCGGCGAGCATCGCCGCGAGCGTGACGATGAACGGCGCCAGCCGTGCCTTCGCGATCAGCAGTCCGTTGACGAGACCGATCAGACCGCAGACCGCCAGGGGCAGGAGGAGCGCGACGAGCGTGCCGTACTGCGAACCCCAGGCGCCGAGCACACCGCCGAGCGCGAAGAGCGAGCCGACGGAGAGGTCGATACCGCCGGTGATGATCACGAACGTCATCCCGAGGGCGACGATCGCCAGGAACGCCGACGAGACCGCCATGTTCTCCAGGTTGTCGCCGGTGAGGAAGGTGTCGAAGCCGATCGACGCGCCGATCGCGACGAGCAGCAGCGTGACGAGCGCGCCGTGCTGCTGGGCGAGCGCGCTGAGCAGCTCCGCCCGGCTCGCGCCGAGCGGCGCCTCGTCGGTGTCTTTGCCGGTGCCCCCCTTGCCGGGGGAGGGGCCGGGGCCCGTGGCGCCGGCCGGACGCTCCGTCTGGGTGTGGGTCATCGCTTTCCCCGTTCGCGTGCCGCGTAGACCGCGAGCACGATCACGACTGCCTGGGCGATCTGCGTCCAGGAGGGCGGCAGATCGTGCTTGATGAGCGTCGCCGTGAGCAGCTGGATCAGTACGGCGCCGGCCACCGTGCCGCCGATCCTGATCCGGCCGCCGCTGAGCGGAGTGCCGCCGACGACGACCGCTGTGATCGCCGACAGCTCCATCAGTGTGCCGAGCGACGTCGGGTCGCTGGCCTGGAGGCGCGCGGTGGCGAGCACGCCCGCGATCGCGGCGAGCACGCCCGCGATGACGTAGACGAGGATCAGCACGCGGCGCACCGGGAGTCCGGCGAGCTGTGCGGCGGGACGGCTGTCGCCGATCGCGAGGAGCTGCCGGCCGAACGTCGTGCGCTTCACGATGAATCCGACGAGCAGCGCCAGCGCGGCGGCGATCAGTACGAGATACGGGATGCCGAACAGGTCGCCCGAGCCGAGCGAGGACATGCCCGGGTCGCGGACGTCCTTGAGCTGTGGCAGCAGCACGAGGGCGATTCCGCGTCCCGCGACCATCAACGCCAGTGTGGCGACGATCGGTTGGACCCCGATGAACGCGATCAGCGAACCGTTCGCGAGGCCGACGACGGCGCCGCCGATCATCGCGACGATCAGCGCGACCCAGGGTCCGTACCCGAGGTAGAGGGAGAGCAGGGAGGTCGACAGGGCCATCACCGAGCCGACCGACAGGTCGACGCCCTCACTGCCGATCGCGAGCGCCATGCCCAGGGCGACGATCAGCACCGGCGCCACCTGGACCGCCTGCGTACGGAAGTTCTCCGTGGACAGGAAGTGCGGGGTGAGCGCGATGTTGACCAGCAGCAGGACGGCGACGCCCGCGTACACGCCGTAGTCCTGGAGCAGGCGCAGCAGCCGCGCGCGGTCGAGGGGGGCGCCCTTCAGGGCGAGTTCAGTCATGGTCCGTCTCCCCTCCTGAGGAGGTCGTGTCGACCGGCGCGGAGGCGGGTGCGGAATCCGGTCCGGCGTCCGGTCCGGCGTCCGCTGCGGTGTCGGGTCCGGAGCCCGGTGCGGAGTCCGGCGCCGCGCCCGCCACCGGGCTCGGTACGGCCGCACGCTCCGGGACCGGCTCCGACACCCGTTCCGACACCCGTTCCGCCGCCAGTCCCGACGCCGACGCCGACACCGACTCCGGCACCCCGGCCACGATCGCCGCGGCGTCCGGCGCTACCGTCTTGAGCTCCGCGTCCGACTCCGGCGCGGCCGCGATCGCGTGCAGCAGCCGGTCCTCCGTGACGTCGTCGCCGGTCAACTCCGCGACCACGGCGCCGTCCTTGAGGACCACCACCCGGTCCGACCCCTCGATCAGCTCCTCCATGTCGGAGGAGATCAGCAGCACCCCGAGCCCCTCGTCGGCGAGTTCGTCGATCAGGCCCTGCACCTCGGCCTTGGCTCCGACATCGATGCCACGGGTCGGCTCGTCCAGCAGCAGCACCTTCGGCTGCATCGCGAGCCAGCGGGCCAGCAGGACCTTCTGCTGATTGCCGCCGGACAGCTCGCCGACCTTCTGGTGCGGCCCGGACGCCTTGATCCGCAGCCGCTTCATGAAGGTGTCCACGATCTTGTCGACCTTGGCGTCGTCCACCAGACCGAACCGGGAGAGCCCGGGGAGCGCCGCCAGCGCGATGTTCTCCCGTACCGAGAGACCGGGCACGATGCCCTCGGCCTTGCGGTCCTCCGGCAGCAGGCTGATGCCGGCCCGGATGGCGGCGGGCGTGGACCCCGTACGGACGGGGGAGCCCGCCACCACCACCTTCCCGGAGTCCGGCGGCAGCGCGCCCGCGATGGCCTTGGCCGTCTCGCTGCGCCCCGAGCCGAGCAGCCCGCCGAGGCCCACGACCTCACCGGGCCGCACCTCGACCGAGACCTGGTGCAGCGTATGACGCACCGTCAAGTCCCGCGCGCTGAGCACCGGTTCGCGGCCCGCGTGATGGTCGCCGGTGAACTTGGTGACACCCTCGCCGCTCACCTCGGCCATCTCCCGGCCCAGCATCAGCGACACCAGCCGCAGCCGGTCGAGGTCCGCGATCGGTCCGGTGTGCACGAGCCTGCCGTCGCGCAGCACCGTGACCTTGTCGCAGACCTCGTACAGCTCGTCCAGCCGGTGGCTCACGTACACCACCGCGATGTCGCGCTCCTTGAGCATCCTGATCACACCGAACAGGGTGCGCACCTCGCGCGGTTCGAGCGACGACGTCGGCTCGTCCATGATGACCACCCGCGCGTCGACGGAGACCGCCCGGGCGAGCGCCACCATCTGCTGCGCGCCGACGCCCAGCGTCCGCAGCGGACGCTTGACGTCGACCCGCAGCCCGAGCGAGCGCAGCGCCTCGTCGGCCTCGCCGTGCATCCGGCGGAAGTCGATGAGCCCGAGCCTGTTCCGGGGCTCCCGCCCCAGGAACAGATTGCGCGCCACGCTCATCAGCGGGACGAGGTTGACCTCCTGGTAGATCGTGGAGATCCCGGCGTGCTGCGCCTCCAGCGGAGTCTGGAAGCGCACCGGACGCCCGTCGTGGACGATCTCGCCCTCGTCGGGCTGGTACACACCGGTGAGCACCTTGATGAGGGTGGACTTCCCGGCCCCGTTCTCGCCGATGAGCGCGTGGACCTCGCCCGGCGATGCGGCGAAGTCCACGCCGTCGAGCGCGCGTGCGCCCGGGAACGTCTTGGTCAGACCGGTGACCGACAGCACGTCAGAAAGCCCTGCCCAGATCGGCCTTGGCGTTCTCCGGGGTGTAGGCGCCGTCCTGGATGACGATGTCCTGCGAGACCTTCTCGCCCTTGGTGAAGGCGTCGAGGGTCTGGAAGGCGAGCGGTCCGAAGCGCGGGTTGGACTCCACGACCCCGGAGATCCAGCCGTCGACGATGCCCTGGACCGCGTTACGGGTGCCGTCGACCGTCACGATCTTGACGTCGCCGGCCTTCTTGCCCGCGCCCTTGAGGGCGTTGACGGCGCCGAGGCCCATCTCGTCGTTCTCGGCGTAGATCCCCTTGATGCCGGGGTTCGACTGGATGAGCTGCTCGGTGACCTGCTGGCCCTTCTCGCGGGCGAACTCACCGGTCTGCTCGAACACCACCTTCAGCTCGGGGGCCTTGGCCGCCACCTGGTCCTTGAAGCCCTTGGTGCGCTCGGTGGTGACGTTGTTGCCCGCGGCGCCGAGCAGGATCGCGACCTCGCCCTTGCCGCCGGTCGCCTCGATCATCTGGTCGGCCGCGCGCTTGCCCTGCTCGATGAAGTCCGAGCCGATGAAGCTCACATAGTCCTTGCAGGCGGTCGCGTTGATCTTGCGGTCGATGGTGACGATCGGGATCTTCTTCGCCGCGGCGCTGCGCAGCACCGGGCCCCAGCCGTCCGAGTTGAGGGGCGCGATCACCAGCAGGTCGGCGCCCTTGGCGATCAGGTCCTGAACATCGCTGATCTGCTTGGAGAACTGCGTCTGGGCGTTGGCGGACAGGAGCTTGATCCCGCGCTCCTTGGCCTCGGCCTTGATGGACGCGGTCTCGGCGATCCGGAAGGGGTTGGCCTCCTTCTCGGACTGGGAGAAGCCGACTGTGGCGGTCTTGAGGTCGATCTTCTCGCCGCCGAACTGCGTGAGGTCACAGGTCTTGTCGTCCGCGCCGGGCGTGGCGACGACCTGGCCGCTGTCCTTCTCGCCGGCCGACGAGCTCTTGTCGGAGGCGTCGTCCTCGGACTTGGCGCAGCCGCTGAGCGCGAGCGCGCCGACGAGACTCGCGGCGAGGACGGTAGTGGTGGTGGTACGGCGGACGGCGGAAAGCTTCATGGAGATCCCCATCTCGGCGCGGCCCCGGCGACCGGGACGCTCGCGGGAGGTCGGCTCGTACGGAACTGGCGAACTGGACTGCCGGGCCGTCGGTCGGAACGGCCGCCGGCCCGGCGGACTGCTGGAGCGGATGTGCGGGAGTCGTTCGGAACGGTTTTTACATCGTTGTACGGAGGCTGTAAAGCCTTCGCGCGATAACGGCTGGGTGTGCGGGGGCCGGTGGTGCTCTCAGCCACCGTCCCGGTGACGGCCGCGTGTGCTCTCCCGCTCCACCAGCCGGAAATCGGCGCGGAGTTCGCGTGAGCCGTTGCCCACGGGGTCTCCGGTGCCGAGCAGCCGGTTGACGACGGAGCGCACGGCGAGCCGGGCGATGGTCTGTTTGTCCGGCGAGATCGTGGTGAGGGTCACAGCTCCGTAGCGGCCCTCCGTGATGTCGTCGAAACCGACGACGGCGACGTCCTCGGGGACCCGTAGCCCCCGCTCGGAGAGCACCCGCATCGCGCCGATCGCGATCAGGTCGTTGTAGGCGAAGACCGCGTCGGGCGTCACGCCCGAGTCGAGCAGCTGATTCATCGCGTCCGCGCCGTTGGCGTGGTCCCAGCCGCCCGTCGGGGCGATCAGGGAGTCCGGCGCCGGCAGCCCCGCCGCCTTCAACTCGGCGCGCCAGCCCCGCAGTCGCAGATGCGACGGCTCGTTGACCCGGTCGGTCCGCGCGCCCAGGAACGCGATCGTCGACCTGCCGAGATCGAGCAGATGCCGTACGGCCGTCCGGGCGGCGGCCACGTTGTCGATCGCGATGTGGTCGTACGGCAGGTCGTACTCCCGTTCGCCGAGCAGCACCAGCGGCGCGTCCTGGTCCCGGCCGAGCAGATCCTCGGTCTCCAGCTCGATCGGACTCAGGATCAGCCCGTCGATCACCCGCGCCCGGAAACCCTGGCTGACCAGCACCTCCTGCTCGCGCCGGCCACCCGTGTGGTCGAGCAGCACCGTGTACTCGTGCTCGGCGGCCACGTCGATGACCGAGCCGGCCAGCTCCGCGAAGTACGGGTTGCCCAGCTCGGGAACGGCCAGCGCGATGATCCCGGTGCGCCCCTTGCGTAGATGGCGGGCCGTGAGATTCGGCCGGTACCCGAGCTCGTCGATGGCCAGCTGGACCCGGGCCCGCATCGCCGGGGTGACATGCCGGTAGTTGTTCACCACGTTCGAAACGGTCTTGATGGAGACGCCCGCGCGCTCCGCGACGTCCTTGAGGCTGACGGTCACCGTTTTTCCCCTCCGAGGTCGGCCCGAAGGTCGCCCCTGCCCAATCTGTACAACGTTATATACGTTGCGGGACCGGGCTTTGTCATGGCCCTGGACAGCAAGTGGAACGGCATGTTGTCATGCCAACTGCCGTTCCTTCCAACGTTGTACAGACTGTCGCAACGAGCCGCCACCCTCGGACCCAGCCGGATGACCGCCGTTCGGGTGTCACTGCCCGACCGGCGCTCACCCGACAGGGTCCAGCAGCAAGGAGGATTTGTGCGCATCCGAAGAAAAGTCGCCCTTCTGCTCGCCTCGGTCCTGGGCCTCGCGGGACTCACCGCGGTCCCGGCGGCCACGGCCGCGGACGACCCGGTCGTGCCCCATGGACTCAAGGGCGAGTACTACTCCTCGTCGGCGCCCGGCGCCTTCGACTTCCATGAGCTGAAGGCCACCGGATTCGACCCCCAGATCGACTTCGACAACCTCGACTCACGGCTCTCCACGGCCACCGGCAGCGCCGATCACGCCAGCGTCCGCTGGACCGGGAAGATCGTCCCTGAAGAGAGCGGTCCGCACACCTTCTCGATGATCGGCGACAACGGGTTCCGGCTCTGGGTCGACGGCGAGATGGCCATCGACCACTGGGTCAACGACTGGGAGAAGGAGCAGACCGCCGACCCCGTCGAACTCGACGGCGGCCGGGAGTACGACATCAAGGTCGAGTACTTCGAGGACGTCGGCGGCTCGAACCTCCATCTGAACTGGACCGAGCCCGGTGGCGCCAAGGAGCCGGTGCCCACCTCGGCCTTCCGCCTCCCCGACGGGTACGCGTACGACGGCGCCATCTCCACCACGGTCCTCGCCGACGGCCGCACACTGCGCATGGAGTTCGCACAGCCGCTCGCCGCGGTCCCGGCCTCTCTCGGCGAGCACCTCGACGCGATCATCGGCGGCGCCGAGTGGCCCCTCGGCCAGGTGAAGAAGGACCCCGCCGACGCCCGTAGCCTGCTCGTCGGTCTCAAGGAACCGGTGGTCGGGAAGGGCGGCTCCGCCGACATCCGTTACGACGGCGAGGGCGGCCTCGCCTCCCAGGACGCCGACCCCGTCGGTGAGTTCTGGAGCAGCGGGCCGAACAGGTCCGAGTACCAGCTTTCCACCCCCTGGGCCGAGGACGTCGGCCCGGACAACGCGCTGCCCGAGTACCCGCGTCCGCAGATGACCCGGGACGCCTGGCGCAATCTCAACGGACAGTGGCAGTTCGCCGCCGCCGAGGAGGGCGAGCGCCCGCCGGTCGGCAAGAAGCTGGACGAGAGGATCCTCGTCCCGTACCCCGTCGAGTCCCAGCTCTCCGGTCTGGAGCGGCACGAGGACCGGATGTGGTACCGCCGTACCTTCACCGTGCCGGACAGCTGGGACATCGCCGACGGACGCAAGGGCGGCCACCGCGACGGCAAGCGCCTCAAGCTGAACTTCGACGCCGTCGACTGGCAGTCCACCGTCTACGTCAACGGCAGGAAGGTCACCGAACACAAGGGCGGCTACGACCGGTTCGGCGTGGACGTCACCGACGCCCTCAAGCCCGGCCGTACGCAGGAGCTGATCGTCGGCGTGTACGACCCGACCGACGCGGCGGGCGGCGAGAACCCGCCCATGGGCAAGCAGCGCCTCGACCCGAGCGGGATCTTCTACACCTCCTCGTCGGGCATCTGGCAGACGGTCTGGATGGAGCCGGTCGCCGCCGACCACGCCGACTCGCTGAAGCTCACGCCGGACGTCGCCGGCGAGAAGCTGGCGGTCGAGGTACGGGGCGTGCGCGACGGGGTGCCGGTGACGGCCACCGCCTACGACGGCAAGCGCAAGGTGGGCACGGTCCGGGGCCGTACGGGGGCGCCGCTCAGCCTGCCGGTGCGCGACCCGCGCCTCTGGTCGCCGGAGGACCCGCACCTGTACAAGCTGGACGTGACGGTCGGCGACGCCCGCTCCGGCGACCGGCTGGGCAGCTACTTCGGTATGCGCTCCATCGCCGTCGAGACCGTGGACGGAGCGCAGCGCACCGTCCTCAACGGCAAGCCCGTCTTCCTGATGGCCACGCTCGACCAGGGCTTCTGGCCGGACGGGCTGCACACCGCGCCGACCGACGAGGCGCTCGCGTTCGACCTCAAGAAGCACAAGGAACTCGGCTACAACTCCGTGCGCAAGCACATCAAGGTGGAGCCGGACCGGTGGTTCTACTGGGCCGACAAGCTGGGGCTCCTCGTCTGGCAGGACATGCCCTCGATGCCGAAGTCGCCGGCCGCCCCGGCGGCGGCCCAGTTCGAGCACGAGATGAAGGAGATGATCGACCAGCACGTCAGCAGCCCCTCGGTGATCATGTGGGTCCCCTTCAACGAGGGCTGGGGCCAGTACGACCAGGCGCGGATCGCCGATCAGGCCAAGGGCTGGGACCCGACCCGGCTCGTCAACAACATGAGCGGTATCAACTGCTGCGGCGCCGTCGACGGCAAGAACGGCGACATCGCCGACGCGCACGGTTATCCGACGCCACTGCTGCCCGCGCCCGACGGCAGACGGGCGCTGGTCAGCGGCGAGTACGGCGGCCTCGGGCTCGCCGTACCGGGCCACGCCTGGCCGGTCCAGCACACCTATGTGGGCGTCGACCAGGAGAAGTACACGGACGAGTACCTGGCGCAGCTCGGCAACGTACGCGACCTCGCCTGCCGGGGGAGCAACGGGGCCGTGTACACCCAGATCTCCGATGTGGAGGGTGAGCTCAACGGGCTGCTCACCTACGACCGCAAGGTCATGAAGCCCGACGTCGAGCGGCTCAAGGCGGCACACCAGAGCCTGATCCGCGAAGCGTCGGACCCGGCCTCGATGGAGTGCGCGACCTCCTGAACCTGCCCCTCGGGCGCCGTACGGGTCCCATACCCGTACGGCGCCTCGCGCGTTCCGGCGAACGGCGGGGTGCCCACGGAGGGAGAGCGGGGCCGCCGGGGGAATAAGGGGGTCGGAGCGCGGACTTGAAAGTGCTGTCGTCCCCGGACGACCACGAGGACGGCCCCGGCGACCACCGACGACAGCAGTCAGAGCGAGGGAACACATGCCCAAGGCGTACGTCTACACCCGGTTCGGCGGTCCGGAGGGCGAAGCTTTCGTCGACCGGCCGAAGCCGGTCCCCGGCCACGGCGAACTGCTCATCGCCGTGAGGGCCGCCGGGGTCAACCCCGTCGACTGGAAGCTCCGTACCGGCTACGTCCGGCCGGGCTCGACCCCCAAGCCGCTGCCCACGGTGTTCGGCAGCGAGGCGTCGGGAGTGGTCGAGCGGGTCGGCGAGGGCGTGCGGGGCTTCGCGGTCGGGGACGCCGTCTTCGGCTCCACGCTCACGGGCGGTTACGCGGAGTACACCCTGCTGCCCGCCGCGATCACCGCGCACAAGCCGGAAGCCGTGTCGTTCACGGACGCGGCGGCCCTGCCGGTCGCGGCGGCGACCGCGTACGACGGCATCCAGCAGCTGGATCTGCCCCCGGGCGCGACCCTGCTGATCATCGGCGCCGGAGGCGGTGTGGGCGTCGCCGCGACCCAGATCGCGACCGGAGCGGGCCTGCGGGTCGTCGGCTCGGCGAGCGGGGGCAAGAAGGACTTCGTGGAGTCGCTGGGCGCGGCCCATGTCGTCCCGGGCCCCGGACTCCAGGAACGGGTACGGGCCGCCGCCCCCGACGGCGTCGACGGGGTCTTCGACATGGTCGGCGGCGCTGACCTGGAGGCCGCCGCCGGACTGGTCGCCGACCGTACGAAGCTGATCAGCGCGGGGGACAAGCCGCGGGTGGTGACCCTGGGCGGCGCGGCGGTCCTGCGGCTCCGCACGGCGGCCGTCCTCGAAGAGGTGGCCGCGCTGGTGGTGGCCGGCACGCTGCGGCCGTATGTGACCCGGACATTCCCGCTGGCCGAGGCGGGCGCCGCGCTGCGCGCGGTGGAGGACGGCCACGCGCTCGGCAAGATCGTGATCGAGGTCCCCGCATGAGCGCCGCCGCAGGAGTCCCGGCGCCCGGCCGCGGGCCCGGTCACCCGCTGGACGATCCCGTACTCGCCGGGCTGACCGGCCCGCACGCCCACTTCGCGCTGCGGCGCGGCCGGGTGCTCGCCTACGACGCCGAGGTCTCGCCGTGGCTCACCCTGCCCGAGGAGCCCGACGCGGGGGACTGGGCGGACGCCGCCCGTCTCCTCGGGGACGACGGCACGGCCGCGCTCTCCCGCCCCCGTGTGGAGCTCCCGGACGGCTGGGAGATCACCTTCCAGGTGGACGGGGTGCAGCTCGTCGACGAGTCGGTGGACGCGGTCCCCGACGAGGAGGCCGTGGTGCTCGGGCCCGCCGACGTACCGGAGATCCTGGACTTGGTGGAGCGCACCAGACCGGGGCCCTTCCTGAAGCGCACCATCGAGCTGGGCACCTACCTCGGCATCCGCCGTGACGGCGAGCTGGTGGCGATGGCGGGGGAGCGGCTGCGGCCGTCCGGCTGGGTGGAGATCAGCGCGGTCTGTACGGCGCCGGAGTTCCGGGGCCAGGGGCTGGGCGGCCGGCTCGTGCGGGCGGTGGCCGCCGGGATCAGGGAGCGCGGAGAGATCCCGTTCATCCAGGCCGCCGAGGAGAACGAGGGCGCCGTCCGGCTCTACGAGGCACTGGGCTTCCGCCGGCGACGCAGGCCGCCGTTCCAGTTCGTCGGGGTCCGGGCCCCGCAGCTCTCGCGCGTCCCGGCGACGGCCGGCGGCTGACGAGCCGTGCCGGGCGGTGCCGAGCCGTGCCGGGCGGTGCCGAGCCGTGCCGGTCCGGGAGGGAGCCGACGTATCCGCACACAGCGGTGGGGCGGGCGAACGGTCCTCGACGACCGTCGGCCCGCCCCACCGGTGAGGGCTGGTTCTCCCGCTAAGGGCGAACCGGTTGTTTCATCTGACTGGTCCGTTCCATCCGATTGCGCATACGCCCCGCCCTCAGTGCGGCGGCCGCGCAGATCAGACCCAGTACAGCGACTATCGCGCCTGGGATGACGTTGCTGAGGAACACGCCTCGGTCCGGGCTCGCGCCGACGACCCACGGTGCCGCCACCATCCAGGCGCCCATGAAGCAGAGCGCCCAGCTGAAGCCGTACGTGCGAGTCGGTGTAGCCGAGAATACGAGGGCCAGGATCGCGATGGCGACACCCATGATCACGTTGTGGACCACGAGACCGGGCTGGCTGGTCGTGTAGTGGAGGATCCACGGTGAGAGGGCGATGAACAGGCCGCCGAGAAAGATCGGCCCGTCCAGCAGTGCCACATCACGTCCACCGAGCACGCGGGCGTACCTTGCCCGCATTTCTGGTACGTCAGGGTGAGAACCAATGTCTCCCCTGGTGTCTGTACCACCGGGGTGAGCGCTTGTGGCTCCCCTGGTGTGTTCAACATCGGCCATGAGTCTCGACTCCTTCGGTCTGAGAGGTGCGACCGTGCTGCACCGGATCGAGCGGTACATGACCATTCTGCCCCTTATTCACCTTTATGTGTAGTTGAGCGTGAACAAAATGCCGTGCACCTCATGGCAAACTGTTCGAGGCCGCTCGGCCGGACGGCCGTATCCGTGCCTGGCCCGACGGCCCCGGACGGGTGAGTGCCCCGTACGGGTGAGGGACGAGTGATGAGGGAACGGCACCGGCGATGACGTTGACAGATGACGGGACCACGTTCGGCGAGAGCGGGCCCGACGCCTCGTACGGCCCCGGAATCGACCCCGAGCGCATGGCCGTCTGTCTGGCCGTGCTCGACGAGCTCGACAAGCTGGACGTCGACCACCCCGACGCCGTCGCCGTCCGCCGCGCCACCGCCGGGATCTACCGGACCGTCAAACAGCGCCGCCGCCAGGAGCGTCGGGCGGCGAAGACCGCCAACGACAAGGCGGTCACCGAGGCGACGGCCACCGGGTCCGCCGAGCGCATCGACGACGAGACGCAGGGCCTGCTGCCGTCCTCCTCGGTCGCCGGTGAGATCGCCGGAATCCTCCAGCGGCCCCGCTCCTGCTACATCTGCAAGACCCGCTACGTCGAGGTCGACGCGTTCTACCACCAGCTCTGCCAGCCGTGCGCCGCCGAGAACCGGGCCCGCCGGGACGCGCGTACGGATCTCACCGGCAAGCGCGCCCTGCTCACCGGGGGCCGCGCCAAGATTGGCATGTACATCGCCCTGCGGCTGCTGCGCGACGGCGCGCACACCACCATCACCACCCGCTTCCCCAACGACGCGATCCGCCGCTTCAAGGCGATGGAGGACAGCGCCGACTGGATCCACCGCCTCAAGATCGTCGGGATAGACCTTCGCGACCCGGCCCAGGTCGTCGCGCTTGCCGACTCCGTCGCCGCCGAGGGCCCGCTCGACATCCTCATCAACAACGCCGCGCAGACCGTACGGCGCTCCCCGGGCGCCTACAGCGAGCTGCTGGCCGCCGAATCCGCGCCGCTGCCCGCCGGGGAGCTCCCGTCCTCGCATGTCATCGGCGCTTTCGGCAGCGGCGCCCAGGCCGTGCTGCCCGCGGGCGGCGGTGAAGCGCTGAGCGCGTCGGACGTCACCGGACTCGCCCTCGTCGGCGGCTCGGCGACCCTCGCCCGTATCGAGGCGGGCACCGCGATCGACGCGGGCGGGCTGGTGCCCGATCTGCACGACACCAACAGCTGGATCCAGACGGTCTCCGATGTCGACCCCGTGGAGCTCCTCGAAGTCCAACTGTGCAACTCCACCGCGCCGTTCATCCTCATCAGCCGGTTGCGCCCGGCGATGGCAGCGGCGGCGGGGCGCGCGTACGTCGTGAACGTCTCCGCGATGGAGGGCGTGTTCAGCCGCGGCTACAAGGGCGCAGGCCACCCGCACACGAACATGGCGAAGGCCGCGCTCAACATGCTGACCCGGACCAGCGCGCAGGAGATGTTCCAGTCCGACGGCATTCTGATGACCGCCGTCGACACCGGCTGGATCACCGACGAGCGCCCGCACCCGGACAAGATGCGACTCGCCGAAGAGGGTTTCCACGCCCCGCTCGACCTGATCGACGGGGCCGCCCGGGTCTACGACCCGATCGTGCGCGGCCAGGCGGGCGAGGACTTGTACGGCTGTTTCCTCAAGGACTACGCGCCGGCCAACTGGTAGTCGCCGCGGGCGGATACCGGGCCGGATGCCACGTCGGCGCTGTCCGGAACTGACTCACCTCACCGGCCCCATCGAGCGAGTACACGCTCATTTGGTTAATGTGAGGCGCACGGACGCCACCCCGGGACCCACGAAGGTTCCCCGGCCGTCCCGGGCCAGGCCTGCAACCAGGCCACCGCCCCGCCCGAAAACCGGCGCCACCGCGACCGAACTGCCCTTGCCCCCGCCCCTGTTCGGCGGCCGGCGCCCGGTACGAGTCCGGAGTCGGCGTGCCCGGGGTTACGCGACACAGAGGAGTGCGCGGTGCCACCTGAAACGGCTCAGCCCGAGAACAGCCCGTCCGACGGAGGCGGTGAACGGAGCGGTCCCGAGAAGCTCCGGAACATCGAGGTGTGGGCCAGATCCGCACCGATCAGGCTGGCGGGCTACGAGGACGACCTCGCGGAGCCGCACATCCTCCGGGGGATCGACTAGGTCCCTCCCGCCGGGATCCGCCGCACAGGGTCCGGACGATTCCCTTTGCCTGGAACGATCAGCTGCACTCGGCGCTGATCGGTCTCGGTTACGCGACGAGGGAGGCCGACGAGGCGGTCGCCCTGGTCGCCCCCCAGGCGTAGGCCGCGATCGAGGCCGGCGAGGCCGGCGAGGCCGTCGAGCGCCGGACGGGCCGCGATCCGCGGCCCGTCCGGCGCTCGTCCGCGCGGAGGTCCCCCGTCCGCCGCCCCCGCTTGCGGGGCGGCCCCGGGTCCGGCAGATATGGAGTCACATTCCGGACGGGACGAACAGCTGGGAGACCCTGTGCTACGCCTACCCTTTCGCCGGCGGCACGCCGCGTTCGCCGCGCTGTCCGCCGGAATCCTGATCATCGCGGGCTGCGGCGAGTACACCGTCGGCAAGGACACGCGGTCGACGAGAGCCGCCAAGGCGGCCGCGTCCACACAGGCCACCCTTCTGCCGCACGGCACGTCCGGCCCCGACCCCTTCACCGATTCGACCGCGGCGCCGATGCCGGACGCGGACCCCACGGCGGCGCCGTCGGCCCCCGCGCCCAGGCAATCGCGCGACTCCGGCGGGCCCACCCCCGGACCCAGGGCGGGGCGCTCGGTCTCGGGCGCCGTCGCCGGACTGTACGGGGGCACGAAATCGGTCCCCAGCTGCGACGTCGACGCCCAGGCCCGACTGCTGACCGGGGACCCGGCCAAGGCCACCGCCTTCGCCAGGGGCGCGGGCGTCGGCGCCTCGGCCCTGCCGGCATTCCTGCGCGGGCTCACCCCCGTCGTACTGCGCGCGGACGTACGCGTCACGAACCGCGGCTACCGGGACGGCGCCGCCACCGCCTACCAGGCCGTCCTCCAGAGCGGCACCGCGGTCCTCGTCGACGACCGCGGACTGCCCAGGGTCCGCTGCGCCGGCGGAAACCCCCTCGGCCAGGCCGTCTCGCCGCGCACCGACGCGGGTCACCAGGGCAAGGCGTGGAGCGGATACCGGCCCGACCGCGTCGTCGTGGTCAACCGCAGCACCCGGCCCCTGGCCTCCCTGGTGATCGTCAACGCCGCCGACAACACCTGGCTGGAGCGGAAGACCGGCACCGACGGCGACAAGGACAAGAAGCCCGAGGTGCCGCCCCCGTACCCGCCGGACACCGACATCATCGACCCGTCGCTGGAGCCGCCCGTGCCGGACGGCACCGGCTCGGACAGCCCCGACCCGGGGCGCTCCGAACCGGCCGTCCCGGAGCCCGACGCGTCCGGGAGCGACCCGGCCCCCTCGCCCGACTGCGTCACCCCCGACGCGCCGGCGCCCGACGCCGAGTCGTCGTCCTCCCAGAGCCTGGTCGGGCCCGACTGCACCACGGCGCCGGATCTGCCCGACGGCGACATGGACCCGGACGGCCCGGTGCTGCCGGTGTCCCCGCAGCGGCACGGCCCCGACGCGCTCGACGGGGACGCGCTCCAGGGGGACGCGATCGACGAGGACCCGCTGGACGGGGACGCGCTTGTCGGCGACGCCGGCGCGCCGTCCGACCACGACCTCGCCCCCACGACGGCCGACGAGAACACCGCCGACACCCTCATCTCGCAGAGCTGACCGGCCGCGCTCGCGGGTGCTCACTCCCGGAAGCGCGCCCGGTCCGCCGACCAGTCGAGATATCCGACAAATGATGACAGAGTGACTCCATGGTCGATCGGGAAGCGGGGCCCCCGTCGCTGCCCGACGACTGGCCCGCGAAGCCGGAACTGAGCCTGTCCCTCAACGGCATGGGCTGCTTCGACTGGGATCTCGACAGCGGACAGCTCCATCTGGACCGCGTGGCGCTGGAGATCCTCGATCTGCGGCCGGACGAGTACGACGGCACGCGCGACAAGGTCCTGGAGCGCCTGCCGCCCGGTGAGCGCACCCAGCTCGACTCCGTCGTCGGGGAGGCGCTCAGCGGGGGCCGCGAGAACTACGGGGCCTACTTCCGGGTCAGACGGCGCAACGGCACCCTGCGCTGGACCCACTCGCAGGGCTCCGTCCACCGTGACCGGGACGGCCGCCCCAGGCGTCTCATCGGCATCATCCGCGACGCGACGCAGGAACTCGCGGACTCGATGGCCCGGCTCGAACTCGACGAGGAGCGCCGGCGGCGGACCAGTGTCGTCGAGGGCGCGACGGCCGCCCTGGCGCACGCCAGAACCGTCCAGGACGTCATCGACGTGCTGAAGGAGTCCGACGGCCTCGAACACCTCGGCGCCGCCAGCATGGTCATGGGTCTCCTCGACTCGGGCCGTATCCATCTGGTCGCCGAGGGGCCCGCCGGCTCCTTCGTGCCGGGGACGCGCATCACACGGGTGGACGAGCAGTACCCGATGAGCGAGGTGATCCGCACGCTCGCGCCCCGGCTCATCGAGTCCGCCGAGGACTTCGCCACCTCCTACCCGGACCTGTGGCCGCACATCAGCTACCTCGGCATCACCTCGGCGGCCTATCTGCCGCTGATCGCGCAGGGCCGGCCCATCGGGGCCATCGGGCTGCTCTACGTCGACAAGGTCGGCTTCACGACCGAGGACCGCAACCTGCTGGTCGCCCTCGGCAGCAGCATCGCGCAGAGCCTCCAGCGCGCCGTCCTCTTCGAGCAGGAGCACGACCTCGCCGAAGGGCTCCAGCAGGCGATGCTGCCGCGCCGCATTCCGGCCGTGTCGGGCGCGGACATCGCCGTCCGCTACCGCTCGGCCCGGCTCGGCCGGGACATCGGCGGTGACTGGTACGACGTGATCCCGCTGCCCGGCGGCCGGGTCGGCGCCGTCATCGGAGACGTACAGGGCCATGACACGGACGCCGCCGCGGTGATGGGACAGCTGCGGATCGTGCTCAGGGCGTACGCGGCCGAGGGCCACACCCCGGCCACCGTCATGGCGCGGGCCTCGGTCTTCCTGCACGAACTCGACACCGACCGCTTCGCCACGTGCATCTACGCGGAGGCGGACCTGAGCACCGGCGTCGTCCGACTGGTGCGGGCGGGCCATGTCGACCCGATGATCCGGGACACCGACGGCAGCTGCCGCCGGCTGCCTGCGGAGGGCGGGCTGCCGCTGGGGCTCTCGGCGGAGTTCGACGGCCTCGACTACCCCGTGAACACCGTCGAGCTCGATCCCGGCCAGATGCTGGTCCTTTACACCGACGGACTGGTGGAGATGCCCGGCGCCGATCTCGACGAAGGCATGCGGAAACTGACCAGTCTGGTCACGGAGGGCCCGCACGACCCCCAGGAACTGGCCGACATGCTCTGCGCGGTGGTGGACGAGCGGGGCGGTGAGGACGACGTCGCCGTACTGCTCCTGCGCAGGCGGGGCGCGTACGCGGGCAGGATCGGCGGCAGACTCCAGCAGTACGTGGGGCAGAACGAGCCCGAGGCGCTGTCGTCGGCCCGGCACATGGTCCGTGCGGCGGTACGGGCCTGGGGTGCGCAGGGCCGGTCGGACGACATCGAGCTGGTGGCCGACGAGCTGATGACCAACGCCCTGACCCACACCGACGGCGACGCGATCGTGACCGTCCGGGTGCTGTCGCGGGTGGAGCGGCGGATGAGGCTGGAGGTCGAGGACCGGTCGAGCGCGCTGCCCCGGATCCGGGACGCGGGGGAGACGGGGGTCTCGGGGCGCGGTCTGGTCCTGGTGGACGTGCTGGCCGACGAGTGGGGTGTGGAGTCGCGGGGCAGCGGCAAGTGCGTCTGGGCCGAGTTCATCATCGCGTCCCGGCCGGAGCCGGACGACTCTCTCGCCGAGGCCGACGACTCCCCGGTGGCGCTGGACGACTCTTCGGCGGCGCCGGACGACTCTCCGGCCGAGCGGGACGGCTGAAGGGCCGTGACGGGTACGGGGTATTAGAGTGACGCTAACTGAACGTAACCCTCCGAGGTCTGACCGTAACCGACCGTCGGTGACTGATGTGCCGTCGCCGGCCCTTCCCAAGACATGAGGACCCCTTGACCACCGAGCTGCTGGCACCTCTGGATCTGGCCTTCTGGCATCTCGAATCCCCGGACCATCCGATGCACCTCGGCGCGCTCGCCGTCTTCGAGCCGGAGGCGGGGTCTGAGCGGGAGCCGGGCCGCACCCTCGCGAAGGGAGCGAGGACCGGGCCGCCCGGCGACAAGGCGCTGCTGGAGCTGCTCGCCACCCGCGCGGCGGCCGTCCCCCGGCTCCGGATGCGGGTACGGGACGTGCTGCTGCCCGTGGGCGGCGCGGCGTGGAGCGTGGACAAGGACTTCGACGTACGCAGACACGTCAGACATCTGGAACTGCCCGCCGGGGACTTCGCCGAGGAGACCACGCGGGTGGCCGGGGAGCTGATGGAACGGCCCCTGGAGCGAGGCATCCCGCCCTGGGAGATGTACCTCCTGACGGGCGGCCCCGCGTCGGACGGGACGGCCGGGCGGCGGCCCTTCGCCGTCCTCGTGAAACTGCACCACGCCCTCGCGGACGGTATGCGCGCCGTGGCCATCGGCGCCGGGATCTTCGACCAGATCGCCGACGCGCGCGCAGCCGGGACCCGCCGCGCCCGCCCCGCGCCGCCGCGCTCCTGGCTGCCGGATCCCTGGCAGGTGGCCGACATGGCGCGGGACAGGATCGGCGACCTCGGCAGGGCGCTCGGGATCGGCGCCTCGGTCGTCCGGGCCAGCCGCCTCGACCTGCGCGGTACGCCCGCCCTCATGGCGGGCTCCAGCGGCACGCGGCGGCTGGCGACGACCGTGCTCGCGCTGGAGGACGTACGACAGGTGCGCAGGGCGCACGGCGGCACGGTCAACGACGTCCTGCTCGCCACCGTCGCGGGCGGGCTGCGGCGGTGGATGGTGGAGCGGGGCGAGCAACTGCCGGACGGCCACTCCGACCCGCGCGCCCTGGTGCCGGTCTCGGGGCGGCGGCCGAGCCGGGCCCGGCAGGGCGCGGGCGGCTCCGGTTCGGGCAACGTGCTCTCCGCGTACCTTGTCGGCCTGCCGGTCTCGGAGCCCGACCCGCTCGCCCGGCTGAGCGCGGTGCGGCGCGTCATGGACCGCAACAAGAAGGACGGCCCCTCGCGGGGCGCGGGAGCACTGGCGGTGATCGCGGGCCAGCTGCACCCGCTGGCACACCGGCTCGGCGCCCCGCTCGCGTCCAGCGCGGCCCGGATCCTCTTCGACCTGCTGGTGACGAGCGTGCCACTGCCGCGCGCGACTCTCTCGTTCGGCGGCTGCCCGCTGCGCGAGATCTACCCGATGGCCCCCCTGGCACGCGGCCAGTCCCTGGCGGTGGGCCTGACGACCTACGGCGGCCGGGTCCACGTGGGCCTCGTCGCGGACGGCAAGGCGGTACCGGACCTCGACGGCCTGGCGAAGAACATGAACGAGGAGCTGCACGCCCTGCTCCACGCGACGCCACCGGCGGGGGCTGCGGCTGAACCGGGGACCGCGCCTGCCGGGCCTGTGGGACGAGCTGCACGGGAGCCGGTTTCCGAACGGGCGGTACCCGCTGGCACGTCGCTGATCGCGGAGCAGGCGGGTTCTGCTGCACAGCCGGTCGACCCGGCGTCGGCTGCCGACTCCGTGTCGCCCGCGGTCCCGGCGCCGGTCGCCGAACGGTCGGTCGAACCGGTGTCGATTGCGGAGCCCGCCGCCTCCGACGACGCTTCGCCGTCTCTTGAACCGGCCCCGGCCGTCGCCCCGGTGCCGATCGCTGAGCAGGCTGGTTCCGTCGAAGGACCGGTCGAGTCGGTGTCGGTTTCCGAGCCGGTCGGCCCCGCCGTCCCGGCGTCGGCTGCGGACTCCGTGGCGCCCGCGGTCCCGGCGCCGGTCGCCGGACAGGCGGGTTCTGCCGGAGGACCGGTCGACCCGGTGTCGGTTTCCGAGCCGGTCGGCCCTGCCGTCCCGGCGTCGGCTGCGGACTCCGTGACGCCCGCTGTGCTGGCGCCGGTCGCCGGGCAGGCGGGTTCTGCTGGCGGACCGGTCGAGCCGGTGTCGGCTTCGGAGCTGGTCGTCTCCGGCGAGTCTTCGCCGTTTCTGGCACCGGCCCTGGATGTCGACCCGGTGTCGCCCGCGGTCCCGGCGCCGGTCGCCGAGCAGGCGGGTTCTGCCGGAGGACCGGTCGACCCGGTGTCGGTTTCCGAGCCGGTCGGCCCCGCCGTCCCGGCGTCGGTCGCCGGACAGGCCGGTTCTGCCGGACGGTCGGTCGAGCCGGTGTCGATTTCGGAGCGGGCTACCCCCGCCGAGTCCCCGGCGCTCGCCGTCCCGGCGCCGATCGCCGAGCAAGCGGGCTCTGCCGAAGGACCGGTCGAGCTGATGTCGGCCCCCGAGCCGGTCGGCCCCGCCGTCCCGGTGTCGGCTGCCGACCCCGTGGCGCCCGCTGTCCCGGCGTCAGTTGCCGGACAGGCGGGTTCTGTCGAAGGGCCGGTCGAGTCGGTGTCGCCCTCGTCGCCCGGCGCCCCCACCCAGCTCACCCTGATCGCCGAGTCCGAGGCCCCCGTCGAAGCCCCCGCAGTCGAACTCGTCCGATAGGTCCGACAATTCCCCCTCTCGACCCCCATCCGACCGCGAACCAGGCCCCACCTGGTCGCCCCGTCGATCGCCGCGCGCGCAGCCCCGTCCACCGGCCACTTCGCTGCCTCAAAAGTGTTGACGCCGCCCCAGTCATCCGATGAATATTCTCGGTGTCAACTTCGGGAGGCACAGCGCAATGCGGCAGAACACGCTCGGACGCGGCGAGGTCCGCGTATCCGGGCTCTCCTTCGGATCGGCCGGGATCGGCAATCTCTACACCCCCGTCGAACCGGACCAAGCCGCCGCGGCGGTCGACGCCGCCTGGGACGCGGGCATCCGTTACTTCGACACCGCGCCGCACTACGGTCTCGGCCTCGCCGAACGCCGGGTCGGCGAGGCCCTGCGCTCCCGGCCCCGCGCCGACTACACACTCTCGACCAAGGTCGGCCGCCTGCTGGAGCCCCTGCCGTTCGCGGACGGCGACGACCTGGACAACGGCTTCGCCGTACGCGCCACGCACCGCCGCGTCTGGGACTTCAGCGCCGACGGCGTCGCGCGCAGCATCGACGACAGCCTGAAGCGTCTGGGCACCGACCGGATCGACATGGTCTATCTGCACGACCCGGACCACCATCTCGCCGAAGCCCTCGGGCAGGCGTACCCCGCGCTGGAGCGGCTGCGCGCCGAGGGCGTCGTCGGTGCGATCGGCGCGGGGATGAACCAGACGGCAGCGCTCACACGGTTCCTGCGGGACACCGACGTCGACGTCGTCCTCTGCGCGGGCCGCTACACCCTCCTCGACCAGTCCGCCCTCACCGAACTGCTCCCCGAGGCCGCCGAGCGCGGCAAGAGCGTGATCGTCGGCGGAGTCTTCAACTCCGGGCTCCTCGCCGACCCGCGTCCGGGCCAGACGTACGACTACGCGGCGGCACCGCCCGCGCTCCTGGAGCGCGCCCTGCGGATCAAGTCCGTCGCCGAGCGGCACGGCGTCCCGCTGCGCGCCGCCGCCATCGCCTACCCGCTCCGTCATCCGGCCGTCGCGAGCGTCCTCGTGGGCACCCGGTCCCCGGGCGAGGTCCAGGACGCGGCGCACATGTACGGCCTCACCGTCCCCGACGCGCTCTGGGACGATCTGCGCGCCGAGGGTCTGCTGGAGGGCGGCGTCCGATGAGCGATGCGCCGACCGGACCGTCGCGGCTCGCGCGGCCGAACGGACAGAAGCCCCGGCAGCCCACCACCTCGGCGCCCGTCGTGGACGCGCACCACCACGTGTGGGACCTCTCCGTACGCGACCAGGACTGGATCACCGGCCCCGCCATGGCACCCATCCGGCGCAACTTCACCGTCGCCGACCTCGCTCCCGAGGCGCGTGCGGCCGGTGTCGGCGCGACCGTCCTCGTCCAGACCGTCACGGTCCCGGAGGAGACCCCCGAATTCCTGGCGCTCGCCGACACCAACGAGCTGATCGCGGGTGTCGTCGGCTGGACCGACATCACTGCCCCCGACGTCGCCGACACCCTCGCGGCCCTGCGGGCACTGCCCGGCGGCGACAAGCTCGTGGGAATCCGGCACCAGGTCCAGGGCGAGCCCGACCCCGAGTGGCTGCTGCGTCCCGACGTACAGCACGGCCTCGCCGCCGTGGCCGCGGCCGGGCTCGCGTACGACCTGATCGTCCTGCCGCACCAGTTGCCGGCCGCCACCGCCGTCGCGGCCCTGCTGCCCCAGCTCACGTTCGTGCTCGACCACCTCGGCAAGCCGCCCATCGCCTCCGGCGGCCTCGACCCCTGGGCGGGCCACATCCGGGCGCTGGCGGCGCGGCCCAACGTCGTCTGCAAGCTCTCCGGCATGGTCACCGAGGCCGAGTGGGACTCCTGGACGGCCGACACGCTGCGCCCGTACACCGAGACCGTGCTCGACGCGTTCGGCTCGGCGCGGCTGATGTTCGGCTCGGACTGGCCGGTGTGCCGGCTGGCCGCCACGTACGGGGAGGTCGTCGACGTCACCCGCGCGCTGACCGCCGACCTGAGCGGGAACGAGCGGCGGGCGGTCTTCGGGGGGACGGCCACCACGGTCTACGGCCTCTGACCTGCGGCGGGACCCTCCGTCGCCGGTCACTGGGCGTTTGCCCCGGAGCTGCGGCACCCTGGACGCATGCCCGAAGTACCCGAAGTCGAAGCGCTGAGAGAGTTCCTCGACGACCATCTGGTCGGCAAGGAGATCGTCCGTGTCCTGCCCCTGACCATCAACGTCCTGAAGACGTACGACCCGCCGCTCCCCGCCCTTCAGGGCACGACCGTCAGCGCGATCGAGCGCCACGGCAAGTGGCTGGACATCGTGGCGGGCGAGTCGGGGCTGCACCTCGCCGTCCATCTGGCCCGCGCGGGCTGGCTGCGCTGGAAGGACGAGTTCCCCGCGGCCCCGCCACGGCCCGGAAAGGGGCCGCTCGCGCTGCGGACCGTGCTGGCCGGTGGCGACGGCTTCGACCTGACGGAGGCGGGCACCACCAAACGGCTCGCCGTCCATCTCGTACGGGACCCCCTGGACGTGCCCGCCATCGCGAGCCTCGGTCCCGACCCGCTCGACGACGCCTTCGACCGCGACGCGCTCGCCGCGCTGCTCGCGGGCGAACGGCGGCAGCTCAAGGGCGCCCTGCGGGACCAGCGGCTGATCGCGGGCATCGGCAACGCGTACAGCGACGAGATCCTGCACGCGGCGAAGATGTCGCCGTTCAAGCCGGTGCAGAATCTGACCGACGACGAGATCACCGTCCTCCACGAGGCGATGCGCTCGACGCTGAACGCGGCGATCGAGCGCTCGCGTGGTGTCGCCGCGGGCCGGCTGAAGGCCGAGAAGAAGAGCGGTCTGCGGGTGCACGGCCGGGCCGGTGAGGAGTGCCCGGTCTGCGGCGACACGATCCGATCGGTCTCCTTCGCGGACTCCTCGCTCCAGTACTGCGCGACCTGCCAGACCGGCGGCAGACCGCTCGCGGACCGCACGACGTCACGGTTCCTCAAGTAGCCCCGGCCGTCCGCCTTCGTACGGCCGGGCTCAGCCATCCCACATGCGCGCACACCCCTCGCTCAGCCGCCCCGCACCGTCATCAGCCGGCTGCCGGCCGCCGTGCGTACCTCGAACCGGTCGATCTCGTACGGTCGCAGCGCGGCGCCGCCCCAGGTGACCATCGGCCCACTGCCGTCCCCACGGGCCGACCACGTCATCACCGTCTCCTCCGACCCGTTACGGCCCACGGCGACCAGCGCGCACACCCCGGCCGCCGTCGACTTCGACAGCTCCAGCGCGACATCCGTGCCCCAGCCCTTCTCTGCCGCCGTGACGACGGCCGCCGTCCCGGTCCTGCGGTCCGTCGCCGTCCACCGCTCGGCGGTCGGCGCCGTCGGGGAACCGTCGCCCCCCTGGGCGCCCCGCGTCTCGACGATCGCGAACGGGCCCCCGACCGCGATCACCACCGCCGCGGCGACCAGGGCGAGCCGCCGTCTTCGGCTCAACCGCCGCCGGGCCGCGGTCCCTTCGAGCATCCGGTGGAGCAGTTCCGGCCCCGCCGACACGAACGGCGCCACCCGCGCGGGCGTCTGCCGGGTGTACTCGTCGAGCTGCCCGCGCACATCGCCGAAATCGCCCAACAGCAGTGTGCAGTGGGGGCAGTCCATGAGATGGTCCTCGAAACGGAAAGCATCGGCAGCGTCGAGCACGCCGAGCGCGTAGGCGCCGACGTCGCGATGGATCTCCGGGGTCCGCATGCCCCCTGATACGGGGCGCGAAGGCAAAACACTCAAGCCGGCCCGCTTATCCACGTACCGATCCGGACTCACCGGGCCCCGGAGCCCTTAAACTTCCGCGTCATGCTGCGTGTACTGGCCGTGGACGACGAAGAGCCGGCCCTCGAAGAGCTGCTGTACCTTCTGCGCGCCGACCCACGGATCCGCGGCGCGGAAGGCGCCACCGGCGCGACCGAGGCGCTGCGCCGTATCGGCGCCGCCCTGGACGCCGGACCCGACGACCCGGCCGCCGTCGACGTCGTCTTCCTCGACATCCATATGGCGGGGCTGACGGGGCTCGACGTCGCCAAGCTCCTGGCGGGTTTCGCCGAGCCGCCGCTGATCGTCTTCGTCACCGCCCACGAGGGCTTCGCCGTCCAGGCGTTCGACCTCAAGGCGGTCGACTACGTACTCAAACCCGTCCGCAGGGAGCGGCTGGCCGAGGCCGTACGCCGCGTCGCCGAGCTGGTGGGGGAGCGCGGCCCCGTCGTCGACACGTCCACCGACCAGATCCCCGTGGAACTCGGCGGAGTGACCCGCTTCGTCCCTGTCGCCGACATCGTCTACGCGGAGGCCCAGGGCGACTACGCCAGACTGCACACCGACACGGGCAGCCATCTGGTCCGGATACCGCTCACCACACTGGAGGAGCGCTGGCGCTCGCGCGGTTTCGTACGGATCCACCGCCGCCATCTCGTCGCCGTCGCCCGGATCGACGAACTGCGCCTGGACGCGGGCGCCATGAGTGTGCGCGTCGGTGACGCGGAGCTGGCCGTCAGCAGGCGGCACGCCAGGGCCGTACGCGATCTGCTGATGCGGCTGCCCGGCCGCTGACCAGGCCCTTCACCCGGTGGAGCGGTGGCGCGGCGGGGGTGTGCCGGGGGTTCCCTCCGCCTTGACGGTCTGCTTACACTCCGGCCCTGGCACGCACGACGCACGAGGTTCCACGCACGACGCACGAGGTTCCACGCACCACGCACGAGGTACAGCGCACGAGGTACCCCGCCCGAACACCGTCCGAGGGGGAGGAGAGACCATGACCACCGAGTCCGCCCCCAAGCGCGAGGTCGTCACCGGTGAGCCCCGCCGGGTACGGCCGCTGCCCCGCTACCGCGCCCAGGCCGAGATCGACGAACAGACCGCGCTCGGCGACGCCTACGTCCGCTCCCTCATGCGCGGCCAGCTCCGTGCCGGGCTCACCGCCTTCGCGCTGCTCGCCGCGGTCGTCGGCGCGCTCCCGCTCGCCTTCGCCGCGCTGCACGACACAACGGTCGTCTGGGTGGTGCTCGGGGTCGCCGCCTATCCGCTGCTGACCCTGCTGGCCTGGTGGTACGTGCGGCGCGTCGAACGCAACGAGCGGGACTTCGCCCGGCTCGTGAAGGGCCGGCCGCTGCCGTGAGCCAGAGTTACACGGTGACGGCCGTCGCCGTCGTCGTGATCGCCACCGTCCTCGTCGGCGGTTTCGGCCTGCGCATATCCCGTACCACCTCCGACTTCTACGTGGCCTCCCGCACCGTACGGCCCGGCCTCAACGCCGCGGCGATCAGCGGCGAATACCTCTCCGCCGCCTCCTTCCTCGGCATCGCCGGCCTGCTCCTGCTGCACGGCCCCGACATGCTCTGGTACCCGGTCGGCTACACCGCCGGCTATCTCGTCCTGCTGATCTTCGTCGCCGCCCCGCTGCGCCGCTCCGGCGCGTACACCCTCCCCGACTTCGCCGAAGGGCGGCTGGAGTCCCGCCCGGCGCGGCGTGTGGTCAGCGCGCTCGTCGTCGGCGCCGGCTGGCTCTATCTGGTGCCCCAACTCCAGGGCGCGGGCCTCACCTTGGAGATCCTGACCGGCGCGCCGAACTGGTTCGGTGCCGTCCTCGTCGCGGTCGTCGTGGTGGTGGCCGTCGCGGCGGGCGGCATGCGCAGCATCACCTTCGTCCAGGCGTTCCAGTACTGGCTCAAGCTGACGGCCCTGCTCGTCCCGGCGATCTTCCTGCTGCTCGCCTGGCAGGGCGACGGGCGTCCCACGATCGACTTCGACCCCACCGAGATGTCGAGCCGCGCGGACCACCCGCTCTACGCGACGTACGGACTGATCGTCGCCACCTTCCTCGGCACGATGGGACTCCCGCACGTCGTGGTCCGCTTCTACACCAGCCCCAACGGCCGCGCCGCCCGCCGGACGACCGTCGGGGTGCTCGCCCTGATCGGCGGCTTCTATCTGCTGCCGCCGGTGTACGGCGCGCTCGGGCGGCTCTACGCGCCCGCGCCCGACCTCGGTGAGGACGCCGACGCCGCCGTCCTGCTGCTGCCCGATCTGGTGATCGGCGGCACGGCCGGCGATCTGCTCGGCGCGCTCGTCGCGGGCGGCGCCTTCGCCGCGTTCCTGTCCACCGCGTCCGGGCTGACCATGGCCGTCGCCGGGGTGCTCACCCAGGACGTGCTGCCCTCGCGCGGCGTACGGCACTTCCGGCTGGCGACGCTGCCGGCCATCCTCGTACCGCTCGGCGGCTCGCTGCTGCTGAGCGGCGTACCGGTGGCGGACGCCGTCGTGATGGCCTTCGCCGTCTCCGCCTCCTCGTTCTGCCCGCTGTTGGTGCTCGGCATCTGGTGGCGCCGGCTCACCCCGCCCGGTGCGATCGCCGGGCTGCTGCTCGGCGGCGGCTCGGCGCTGGTGGCCATCGTGATCACCGTCAGCGGCGCCGTACGGTCGGGCTGGCCGCACGCCCTGCTCGCCTGGCCCGCCGTCTGGTCGGTCCCCGTCGGGTTCCTCGCGATGATCCTGGTGTCGCTGGCGACGAGGTCGCGGATACCGCCGGGGACCAAGGCGGCCATGACCCGCTTCCATCTGCCGGAGGCCCTGATGACCGGCTCCCGGGGAGGCCCCCGGTGAACGGCGCGGCCCTCGCGGTACTGATCGTGCTCGGTGCCGTGCTGCTCGCGGGGGCCTATGTCCTCGGCCGCCGTGCCGGCCGCCGGCGCCCCGACCGGACCAGCGACGTCGGTACGCCCGTCGAGCACGCCACCTTCGAGACCCTGCACACCGCGTCGCTCGCCGCGCCGCCCCTGCGCGCCGGACTCACCGAGGAGAGCGCGGGCAAGGCCGCCCGCCGGCTCCGGTCGCTGCTGGGGACCGACGCCCTGTGCCTGACCGACCGGGACCGGGTGCTCGCGTGGGACGGCCTCGGGGAGCACCACGGCAAGCATGTGATGGGCCATGTGGAGGCTCTCCTCGCCAGCGGTCGCGGAACGGCCTTTCCCAGCGGCTGCGGCGATCTGGACTGTCCGCTGCGCTGGGGCGTCGCCGCGCCCCTGACCGTCGACCACCGGGTGCTCGGCACCCTCGTCGCCTACGCGCCCCGGGAGTCGGCGGTCCTCGCGCGGGCCGCGGGCGAGGTCGCCCGCTGGGTCTCCGTACAGCTCGAACTCGCCGAACTCGACCGCTCCCGAACCCAGTTGATCGAGGCGGAGATCAAGGCGCTGCGCGCCCAGATCTCGCCGCACTTCATCTTCAACTCGCTCGCCGCGATCGCCTCGTTCGTCCGCACCGATCCCGAACGCGCCCGCGAACTGCTCCTGGAATTCGCCGACTTCACCCGCTACTCGTTCCGCAGGCACGGCGACTTCACCACGCTCGCCGACGAACTCCACTCCATCGACCAGTACTTGGCACTCGTCCGGGCCCGCTTCGGCGACCGGCTGTCGGTCACCCTCCAGGTCGCGCCCGAGGTGCTGCCGGTGGCCATGCCGTTCCTCTGTCTCCAGCCGCTCGTCGAGAACGCGGTGAAGCACGGCCTCGAAGGCAAGATCACGATGAGCCACATCACCATCAGCGCGCTCGACGCCGGGTCGGAGGCGGAGGTCGTGATCGAGGACGACGGGGTGGGGATGGATCCCGACCGGCTGCGGCGGATCCTCCGGGGCGAGGGCGGTCTGTCCACGGGCATCGGACTGCTCAACGTGGACGAACGGCTGCGCCAGGTCTACGGGGACGACTACGGGCTCGTCATCGAGACGGGGGTGGGGGCGGGCATGCGGATCGCGGTACGGATCCCCAAGTACCGGGCGGGTGTGCACGGCACCTGAACGGGCCCCGGCGGCACGGGAGTCCAAGGGTCCACGGGCTCGGTCGTCCGGTGGGGTCCGGGCTCAGAACAGATGTATCGCCAGATGCCCCAGCGGCAGCCCCAGCTGCCACGCGGGGGTCCACACCTGGGGCCCCTCCTCCTCGTGCCACTCCGCGCTCCCGTCACCGGCCGTGAGGGGATCGCCGCCCGGCGCCCCCACCGCGTCGAGATCCGGCGCCAGCAGTTCGGTCTCCTCCAGCCACCGCCAGGCGGCCAGGGCCAGTTCCAGATCGGGGTCGACATGGGCGGCCCCGGTACGTTCCGCCTGGAAGGCGCGGGTCTCCAGCAGGTCGAGCTGGTGACAGACCCATTCACGCCAACCGGTGCCGTACGCAGTCAGCGTGCGCCACTCGGCCATCCTCGTCATACCGCCGCCTCCGCCGACCGGCCCGTCGGACAGGAAGATGGTCAGGGCGAGGGCGTCACGGCCCGCCCGGTACTCCAGGGTGGTGGGCGGCATCAGGTCGCCCGTGCGCAGCAGTTCGTCGGCGACGTACTCCGCGTACATCCATTCCATGGGGACGAGCAGGCCGCCAGCACCGCCCTCGTCATGACGTTCCGGACGCATTGTTTTCCGCCTTCCTTCCTCTCCGGGGACGCTGCTTCATCGAGCATTGAACCGGCGGCCGGTGCCCAGCGTGGCCAGAAGAGCAGGATCGGACAGCGGACCGGAGGCGATTGTGACGAGTGAGGCCGGCGGTGACCCGCATGTGCGGGCGCAGCTCGGTGCCTACGCGCTGGGCGGGCTCACGCCCGACGAGGACCGGCTGATCGCCGCGCACCTGGACCGTTGTCCCAGGTGTGCGGCCGACTACGCGGAAGTGGCGGATGGCGCGGCGCTCCTCGCACTCTTCGACGAGGAGGACCTGCGGTAGCCCGGCAGCGAGCGGCCGAGGGCACGCAGCGCGTAGTAGGAGCGGGACTTGACGGTCCCGGCCGGTATGCCAAGTACCTGTGCGGCCTCGACGACGCTCAGCCCCTTGAAGTAGAGCTGCGCGAGTACCGCGCGGTGCTCGGGGCTCAGGGACTTCACCGCCTGCCGTACGTCGAGCGCGGCGACGGACCGCTCCGTGGGATCGCCGGGTTCCGGGGTGGCCTCCAGGACGCCGTCACTGACTTCGGCCGGACGGGCCAGCCGTGAGCGGCGGGCGTCTATCGCCAGCCGCCGGCCCACGGTGAAGAGCCAGGGCCGCATGGACTCGTAGGGGCCCTCGAACGCCTCCGGGTGCTGCCAGGCGCGCACCAGGGTCTCCTGGAGCAGGTCCTCGGCGCGCTGCCGGTCGCCGTAGGTCAGACCGAGCAGGAAGTGGAGCAGCGCGGGGCCGTGCTCGCGCTGCAACTCCGCCAGCGCCCGCTCGTCGGTCGTCGCCGTGGCCGTGGCGGTGGTCATCGTGAACGTCCCTTCTCGCGGGGGTCCGGGTGTCCGGCGTCGTTGCCGTTGGCGTATCCGAACGCATCCGGTACGTCCGGGGACAGATGGCGCACAAGGGTCTGCGACGAGCGGTCGCTCCGCGCGGCGAGTGGTGCGGTGAACGGTTCGCCCGATCCGCTTCGCCCCTTTCAGGTGCTTAACCAAGCTTGGAGTATTAGTCATATTAATATGACGATATGTATGCGTTGACCGTTTGGTCGCCTTCCTCGTGAATGAAGGAGCCTGACCGATGACGACGCGCATGCGACACGGAGCGGTGGCCGCCACGGCCCTGCTGCTCGGTACGACGGCCGGATGTGCCGGCCCCGGGGACTCCGGCCCCGCCGCCGACAGACCCGTCAGAAGCGACACCGGGCCCGGCTCGTCGGCCACCGGCGAGGCGGGCCCGCAGCGCGGGTTCACGCTCGTCGCCTCCGGGGACGTCCTGCCGCACGACTCCGTCATCGCCCGGGCCAACGTCGACGCGGGCGGCACCGGCCACGACTTCGTACCGATGCTCGCCAGCGTGAAACCCGTCGTCTCCGCGGCCGATGTGGCGATCTGTCACATGGAGACGGTGTACGGCCCCGACGGCGGACCCTTCACCGGCTACCCGTCGTTCAAGTCCCCGCCCGAGATCGCCGCCGCCCTCAGGACGACCGGCTACGACTCCTGCTCCACCGCCTCCAACCACACCCTGGACGCCGGCGCCGACGGCATCGGCCGCACCCTCGGGGCACTGGACAAGGCCGGGGTCAAGCACGTCGGCTCGGCCCGCTCGGCGGAGGAGGACACCAGGCCCGCGCTGCTCTCCGCGGGCGGCGCGAAGATCGCCCAACTGGCGTACACCTACGACACCAACGGCATCCCGCTGCCCGCAGGACAGCCCTGGGCCGTCGACATCATCGACGAGGAGCGGATCGTCGCCGACGCGCGCGCGGCCCGCGCGGCGGGCGCCGACGTCGTCGTGGTGAGCATGCACTGGGGCACGGAGTGGCAGACGGCGCCCGACGACAAGCAGCTGGACCTCGGCCGGCGGCTCACCGCGTCCGCGACCGACGGCCGCCCCGACATCGACCTGATCATCGGCACGCACGCCCATGTCCCGCAGGCGTACGAGAAGGTCAACGGCACCTGGATCATCTACGGAATGGGCGACCAGATCGCCGGCGAGATGACCAACCACGCGGGACAGTCCGACCCGCGCGGCACCCAGGGCTCGATCGGCCGGTTCACCTTCGCGCCGCCCGAGGCCGAGGGGGAGCGCTGGAACGTGACGAAGGCGGAGTTCATCCCGCAGACCATGGACAACAACATCGGACGCGTGGTCAATCTGTCGCGGGCGTCGGCCGACGACCCCGCCATGGACGGCTACCGGGCCGCGCGGTCCTCGATCGAGGCGGCCGTACTCGGGCGCGGCGCCGCCAAGGACGGGCTGACGATGGGCCGTTGACACCCGCGGCACCTGTCGGCGCACGGCCGTCGGCGCACGGATCGCGAAGCCCGTACGGACGACCCACGGAGGACGGACGGCCCTACGGTACGACCGTCACCGGCCAGCGGCCCGCCTTGACCAGCCGCACCGCCACCGAGCCGATGAACCGGTGCCCCGCCGACTCCGAAGCGCCCACCACCACGGCGTCCGCCTTCAGATCGTCGGCCGCGGTGACCAGCCCGTTGTACGGGTCGCCGCGCAGCGTGTGGAACTCCCAGCGGACGTCCCATATGTCCTTGACCCGCTCCGCGTTGGCGCGGATCTCCTCCGCGAGAGTCGCGGCGATCTCCTCGGTCGTGTCGGCGACCGGGGCCCCGAGAGCCGCGCCCGACGGCAGCAACGGCTGCACGTACACGACGGCGAGCAGGGCGTTCTGCCGGCGGGCGAGACCACCGGCGTACGACGCCGCGCGGAGCGACGACTCGGAGCCGTCCACACCGGCGACGATCACCTTGGGGCCGTCGGTGCCACGCTCGAAGGGGGAGGGCTGCTGATCCGTCACGCCAGAGAGGCTATCGGCTCGGGGGAGAGGGCCCCAGGGGGGTGCCTCCGGCCGGACTTCCCCGTACGCCGTCCGCCGGTTCCGGCACGGCCGAAGCTCATCGGCTCATCCCATCGGGTGCTTTCCCGGCCCTCCACGGTGTCGGTGAGGGACCGGACGCACCCGCCGTGCGAGCCATTGCCCATGGACGCCTTCAAGAAGGACCAGATGATTCCGGGGCGCCGGGCCGTGCTGCGCATCGCGGCCGTCCTCGGGGCCGTCGGGCTGACCCGGCTGCTGTCCGCGGGCGAGGCCGCCCACACACCGGGGCGTCCGGCGACCGCGAGCCCGCCCGCCGGCTCCCCGGCGGCGGGGCCCGGGGCCGCGGCCGTGCCCCGCCGGCCGTCCTCGTACCGGCTGAGTCCGATGACGGAGTTCCAGCCGCCCGAGTACCGGCCGGCCAGGCTCCCCGTACGCCGCGAGCCCTTACTCGAACTGCCGGACCTGGGCCGCTCGATGGTGCTCACCTTCGACGACGGGCCCGACCCGCACTACACCCCCGGCGTCCTGAAGACACTGCGCCGGCACGACGTACGGGCGATGTTCTTCGTCTGCGGCGAGATGGCCACCGGACAGCGGGACCTGCTGCGCGAGATGGCCGACGACGGGCACGTCGTGGGCAACCACTCCTGGTCGCACCCGGAGCTGCCGAAGCTGAGACCGGGCAGGATCCGGGCGGAGATGGAGCGCACGAGCGAGGTGATCGAGCGGACCCTGGGCCGTCCACCGGCCTGGTTCCGCGCTCCGTACGGCGCCTGGAACCGGCACACCTTCGAGATCGGCGCCGACCTCGGAATGGAGCCGCTCGCCTGGACCGTCGACACCCTGGACTGGAAGTCCCCGGGCACCGGGAAGATCGTCCGCAGCGTGATGGACGGCGCGGCGCCGGGGGCCGTGGTGCTCTCGCACGACGCGGGCGGCGACCGCTCGCAGAGCGTGGCCGCGCTCCGGAACTATCTGCCCGGGCTGCTGAGCCAGGGGTACGGCATCACCGTACCGAGGCCCTGAGGCCGTCGCGGGCGGGACGGCCCGCCCTCGCCCACACCCGCTGCCGACGCGCTCAGCGGGTCTCCACCAGACGCGCGAAGACCACGACGTTGCCGTCGTACCCGCCCGCCTTCGAGTAGCCGCCGCCGCAGGTGATCACACGCAGCTCGGCGTGGCCGGTGTCGCCGTACACCCGGGCCCCCGGGAAGTCGTTCTTGGAGAAGACCTCCACCCCGTAGATCTCGAACACCGCCACCCGCTCGTCGAAGCGGGTCACCTCGATGTGCTCGCCCTTGCTCAGCGAGCCGAGGCCGTAGAAGACGGCGGGGCCCGCCTGGTTGTCCACATGGCCCACGACGACCGAGGTGCCGCGCTGGCCGGGGGCGACACCGTTCTGGTACCAGCCCGCCATGTTGGCGTCCTCGGGCGGCGGCGCGGCGATCCAGCCCTCCGGGTCCAGTCCGACGTCCATCACCGGTGCGTCGACCTTGATCGACGGAATCGTCACGCGGGACATGGGGGCGTAGGGCAGTGGCTTGACGATGGGCACGGTCGCGGGCTCGCTCACCGCCTCCTGCCGGGTGTCCAGCGCCGCGGCCGAGGCGGGCTGGGGCGGCCCGAGGGAGACATCGGCGCCGTTCCGCATCAGTGCGAGACCGGAGAGCATGACAAGAGCCAGAACGCCCCAGGGCGAACGTCTCCTCGGCTCCGAGCCGCCGTGGTCCAGGCCCATGGTTCTCCCTTCGTCGGCGCCTGCTACGCACGCTAAACGCGTGGCTCCGGGTCGGCGAGAACTGGAGGGCGAATGGGTGGTGCGGCCGTCCGCGCACGCCGAGCTGCCCCATTCGAGTAGTCGTCATACAAAATCTTCTGACGCTCTGTGACCTGCGCGTCCGTCAGGTCCGGACTCGATCTGTCGGCGTGTCGTCTCACCGAGGTGGACCAGTGCCGAAATGCGTCGAATGTTCTCGCCGGTGATGGTTCGTCATGGAGGGCGTACTCGTCGAATTTCCCGGAGCACCGCTTTGGGGCGTCTTCCGCTGGAGGCTCAACGATGCGTGCTTCACGCGCTCTCATGGTGACTGCCGCGGCCTGCGCCGCCGTGGCGCTCTCCGCCCCGCTGGCCGGGGCCACCAACGGTCCGAGGAACATCACCGTCAACCCGTTCTCCGTCCACCAGGGCGGCACGCTGCACATCACCGTCGACGGCTGCGGCCACGGCGGCACCGTCACGTCGAACGCCTTCCCCAGGGCGCAGCTCTCGGTGAACTCCTCGGGTCACTCGGAGGCCAGGGCCCGTATCCACAACCACGCCACACCCGGCGACTACAACCTCTCCGTCAAGTGCAGCGACAACAGCCGTATCGCGACCCACCGCTTCCGCGTGGTGGCCGGACAGGGCTCGGAAGGCGGCCTCGGTGGCTCCATCGGCCCGAGCTCGACCGAGATGGCGGTCGGCGCCGGTCTGGTCGCGTCGGCCGCGGTCGGCGGTACGGTCTTCATCGCCCGTCGCCGCCGTACGAGCAACACGCTCGTCTGACCGGCCGGGCCTCCTGACGGCGAACGCCTGTCGCCCCAAGTCCCGGACCGGACTTGGGGCGACGAGTGTGCGGTCCGCCGCCGGCGCGACACCGGGTCAGTGCTCGCGGCTCGCCGAGCGACGGCGCACGACCAGGACGGTGCCGGCGGCCGCGGCCGCGACGAGGCCGGTGCCGACCGCCAGCTCGGTGGCGTTCATGCCCATGAAGCTGCCGCCGAGTCCGCCGCGGACACCACCGGGAGGCGCGATCGCCGTGGAACTGGTGGTCGCCGCCGTGCGGGTCACGGCCGGGCTCGGTGTCGGGGTGGGGGTGGGGGTCGACGTCCGGGTCGGCGTGGGCGAGGGGGTGCCGCCCGCGATGGTCAGGTCGGTGGTGCCCCGCTGACCGTTGCAGATGAAGGTCACCTCGTACATCGCGCCGGGCTTGGCGTCCCAGAAGATGGAGGCCCGCGCCGATCCTCCGGAGGGGATGGGGGTGTCGTCGAACACCCCGGACTCGGCGGTGGCGGTGCTGCTGCAGCCGGTGACCGTGAGGGTCACCTGGCCGCCTGCCGCGATCACCGAAGGGGTGACGGCGAAACCGAAAGGAGTGGGGGCCGCCGCCGTGGGCATGGCCACGGCAGGCGTCGTGAGTGCGAGTGCGGCCGCTCCCAGCAGAGCGGCGGACGCGGCACGTATCGCGCGCATGGACAATCCTCCGGGTCTCCGAGGGGCAGTGCGGAACTGATTTCCGCGGATGGCGGGAAATGCACCTCGATACCCGGCACGCTAGGAGCGCCCCCTGGCGGCCGCGATCTCAGTCGGGCGAACGGGTTGTCCTCTCACCCGACTGGTCCGTGCGGGTCGCCGGACGGTCCGCTGCCGGGTCTCCGTCCGACGACCGCGCAACGGGCCGCCCCGCGCGCTCCCCTACATGTCGACGTGCGGGAACAGATTGTGGAACGGGCCCGCCGTGGCCGCGATCCCCCGCCCGTACGGTGCGTCGAAGTCCCAGATCAGGAAGAGCAGGAAGGCGATCAGCGCGCTGAACAGCCCGGCCAGCAGCAGCTCCCGCCAGGTGCGCCGGATCTGGAGCGTGAAGATCAGCCCCACCGTCACGACCGCGCCCGTGATGAGGCCGAACCAGACGACCCCCGGCATGGTCGCCCCCGCGTTCTCGCCCCTGGCGCCTCGCGCGTCGTCGGCCGCCGCCACCTGGTCGACCAGTGGCTGGTAGGCCTGCGCCTGGTGGTCGTCGGCGGGTACGTAGTCGGTGACGCTGCGGCGTACCCGCTCCAGCAGCGCCGTTCCCTTCTCGCTGAGGCTCCCGTGGTCCGCCATGTAGGGCCACTCGGTGTCGACCACGTACGAGACGTACGCGTCGACGTCGCCCCGGATCCGATCACGGACCTCGGCCGGGTAGACCTCGGACCGCGCCTGCACCTCGTGCAGGGCCTGTGCCTCCTGGCGTACGGACTCCTGGGCCCCGCCGCGCGCCTCCCAGACGCCGGCGATGGCCAGACCCAGCACGATCGCGTAGACCACGCCGATCATCATCGTCATGTATTCGAGGACGTCCGGGCTCTCGGAGGGGTCGTCGTCCGCCGGCACCCGGCGGTTGTTGATGAGAACGATGGCCACGACGACCGCGCAGGCCGCGGCCATCGCCAGGGACAGGACAAGCCATTCCGACATGGGTCTCCGTCAGCTAGCGGGAACGGGGGCGAAGGATGGCGGCGGCCAGCACCGCCGGTGCCGTGAGCAGGAGCATGAGCATCACGACCGACGTGCCGTTCGACGGCCGCTTACGGGCCGGCGACTTGTACGCGGGCAGCACCCGTACCTCCGGCGGATCGGCCTTCGGCGGCGACTGCGACGGTGACGGCGCGGGCGCCGACGGCCTGACGGGCGGCGGCGGAGGCGGCGGCGGGTCGGCCGCGGGCCGCACCGGCGGCGGCTCGGGCCGGGGCGGTACGGGCACGGGCTCCGCGACCACCGGCGGCTCCGGCTCCGGCTCGGGCCGGGGCGGCGGTGGTGAGGGCTCCGGCGTCGGCTCGGGCGGTGGTTCGGGAGTCGGTGGCGGTGAGGGAGGCGGCGAGGGCGGTGGGGGTTCGGGCGACGGAGGGGGCGAGGGCGAGGGCGGCGGCGACGGCGGCGGCGGCTTGGGCCAGCAGGGCCCGTCGCCGATGACGACGACCGCGCCCGAACCGCCCGGCCCGGTCCAGGCCGAGACACAGATGGCTGCGACGGCGGGAGCGGGCGTGCTGAGTATGCAGACGAGTCCGGTGACGGCCAGGGTCCGCGCGGCAAATGATCTGTACACGGCCGCAGCATGGATCAGCGTGGCGCACGCCGCGCCGAGATGCCGCTCGATTCGCCTGATCGGGCGGATTCGGGGCCTTCCAGGTTTCTTTCTGAAGATTCTTTGAGAGACGTTGAACGCTCTCCACCCTCCCGCCCGTACTTAGGACCATGAACGGCGCGGCCTGGCGCCCCAACTGGCTTACGAACTACGGGAGTTGACATGAACACCTGGCGGAACGCCTCGCTCGCGGTGACCGCGGTGGCCGTACTGGCCCTGACGACGGCGTGCGGTCAGGAGAAGGGTGAGAGCCCCAACGGTGAGGCTGTCGGCGCTGCCGCACCCGCCGACGGCGGTTACGGATCCGACAGCGGCTACGGCGACGAGTCCGCGGCCGAGCCCAAGACCGCCGGCCAACTGGCCGTCTGGGACAGCAAGGAGCTCGGCGAGGTCGTCACCGACAGCGAGGGCTTC
Organism: Streptomyces sp. NPDC058653; assembly: GCF_042716895.1. Classification (NCBI taxonomy): domain Bacteria; kingdom Bacillati; phylum Actinomycetota; class Actinomycetes; order Kitasatosporales; family Streptomycetaceae; genus Streptomyces; species Streptomyces sp. NPDC058653. The sequence goes on from NZ_JBHXRM010000001.1 coordinate 199,863, forward strand.
ACGCTCTACCGCTTCGACAACGACACCGCCGAGCCGCCCAAGTCGAACTGTGTGGGCGAGTGCGAGAAGGCGTGGCCCGTCGTCGCGGCCGGCGACGTCAAGGCGGCGGCCGGCACCGACGCGTCGAAGATCGGAGAGGTCACCCGCGCCGACGGCACCAAGCAACTGACGCTCGGCGGCTGGCCGATGTACCGCTACGCCAAGGACACCAATCCCGGTGACGCCAACGGTCAGGGTGTGGGCGGCACTTGGTTCGCCTCCGCTCCCGACGGAAAGAAGGCCGCTCCCGGAGCGGCCGGTGGAGAGGCCGCCGGCGGCTCCGAGGCCGATCTCGCCGGACTGTCCGTGCGAAAGGACCCCAAGCTCGGCGAAATCGTGGTCGACTCCAAGGGTATGACGGTATATCGGTTCAAGAAGGACACTGCGTGGCCCATGAAGACGGCCTGCACCGGCGCCTGCCTGGAAAAGTGGCCGGTAGTCGCTCCGGTCGACAAGAACGACACCGAAGGCATCATCAAGAAGGGCTTCGTGACGTTCGACCGGCCCGACGGAATCAAGCAGCAGACCATCGACTGCTGGCCGATCTACACCTTCGCCGGGGACACCAAGCCCGGTGACACCAATGGTCAGGGCGTCGGCGGCACCTGGTACGCCGTCGCTCCCGACTCCAAGCTGGTCGGAGCGCCCAAGTAGTCCCCACGTCGCGCCTCCGGCCGATCGGTCCGCCGTCACGCACCCGTGCGTGGCGGCGGACCGCTTGCGTGCCGGGTTCAGGTGTGACCGAGAACGGACCGCTAATTTCCGTTTCGGCTCGCTCTCTTGGCGGGCGATCAGTAGCCTCGGCTCGAACACCGGCCATGTACAAGGCCGTTCACCGTGGCGACTTGTTGGAGATCTCGATGGAGCGTCCCGCCTGGGCACCGCAAGGCATCGACATATCGGTGCCGAGCGTTTCCCGCATTTATGACTACTATCTGGGCGGTTCGCACAATTTCGAAGTGGACAGGGAAGCGGCCCGTAAGGCAATGGAGTTCACTCCGGGGCTGCCCAAGATCATGCAGGCGAACCGGGCGTTCATGCGCCGGGTCGTCCGATTCGCCATTGGCGAGGGCGTGACCCAGTTCCTCGACATCGGTTCCGGCATTCCCACGTTCGGCAATGTGCACGAGGTGGCCCGGGCCGCCGACCCCGACTCCAGGGTCGTGTACGTCGACCACGACCCGGTCGCCGTGGCGCACAGCAGAGCGGTGCTCGAAGGCGACGACAAGGCCGCGATCGTGGCGGCCGATCTCCGCAGACCCCGGCAGATCCTCGACAGCCCCGAGGTCCGCGCGCTCCTCGACCTGGACCGTCCCGTCGGTCTGCTGCTGGTCTCCGTCCTGCACTTCCTGGAGGACGAGGACAAGCCCTTCGCGGCCGTCGCCGAGCTGACCGAGGCCCTCGCCCCCGGCAGTGTCATCGCCGTCTGCCACGCCGCGTACGCGGGCATCCCGCTGCCCCAGGAACAGGTCGCGGGAATGGTCGGCGTCTACAGGAACATCCGCAACCCGCTCGTCATGCGCACGCGCGAGGAGATCGCCGGCTTCTTCGACGGCTACGAGTTCGTCGAGCCCGGTCTGGTGCCCATGGGGAGCTGGCGGCCCGAGAGCCCTGACGGCCAGGAGGACCCGTACGCGATGTCGGGCTTCGCCGGAGTGGGACGCAAGGCGTGAAGGTGCCTGCGGAGGTCCCGGACGCCGAGGCGGAACCGGACGGAGTGGAGGACCGGCTCAGGCGGTTCGCGACGATCTGGAGCCGCGCGATCTTCCCCGCGACGGCCACGTCGCTGACCAGGCCCGAGTTCGAACACCATCTGCTGCCCCTGGCACGCCGGCTGAGGGAGGCGCTGCACCGAGGGACCTTCGACGCCTCGCCCGCGCACGGTGTGGGTGCCGCCCTGGTGGCCGCGCACTGCACCGACCCGGAAGCGCTCGCCCGCTCCCTCGGGGTCGTCGACGCGTATCTGGTCCTGTACTGCGGCGCCGCGGCCGATCCGGCCGACGACCTCGCGGCCGAGGAACTGCGGGCGCGCTGCGCCCGGCTCCAGCACGCGCTCGCCGCCGGGTTCGCCCTGGCGCTGCGGGAGCGCACCCTCGCCGAGCAGGAGGCCATCGCCCGCTCCGCGCTCGCGGCGCGCGGAGCCGCCGAGGACGCGCTGCACGCCACGGAGGCCCGGTTCCGCGCGGTGTTCGAGGGAGCGGCGATAGGTATCGGCATCGCCGATCTCGACGGGCACGTGCTGGAGGTCAACGACACCCTCACCCAGATGTTCGGCGGCCTTGAGCACCATGTCCGCAGCAGGAACGTCAGCGAGTGGGTGCACCCCGACGACGTCCCGCAGGTCTGGCGGCTCCACAGTGAGCTGGTACGGGGCGAGCGTGAGGAATTCCGTACGGAGAAGCCGTTCTTCCGTAACGACGGCACGGTCCTGTGGACCAATCTGACGGTTTCGCTGCTCCGGGACGTCGACGGAGTGCCGCAGTACCAGCTGGTACTGCTGGAGGACACCACGGAACGCCGGCTGCTCAATCTGCGGCTGCGCTACGAGGCGACCCACGACGCCCTCACCGGACTGCCCAACAGGACGCTGTTCTTCGAACGGCTGGAGAAGGCGCTCGCCCCCGCGAAGGACACCGCGCGGGCAACGGCCGAGGGACCCGTCGCCGAGACCACCGAGGAGCGTGCGGAGGGCGCCGCCGATCCCGTCGTGCCCCCGAAGGAGCCCGCGCCGGGCGCCCGGCCGCCGGCCCGCTTCGGCCTCTGCTACCTCGACCTCGACGGTTTCAAGGCGATCAACGACAGCCTCGGCCACTCCGCCGGCGACCGCATGCTCGTCGAGGTCGCCGACCGGCTCCAGAGCTGCGCCACGGCGCCCGGCGAGATGGTCGCCCGGCTCGGCGGCGACGAGTTCGTGGCGCTGACCACCGGCCCCGACACCCAGCGTGAGGTGAACGACCTCGCCTCGCGCATTCTCGGCGCGCTGGCCACCCCGATCAGCCTGGACGGCCGCGAGTTCACCGTCCGGGGCAGCATCGGCATCGTCGAGGGCGAGGCGGGCACCACCAGCGCCGCCGAGGTGCTGCGCAGCGCCGACATCACCATGTACCGCGCCAAGTCGGCGGGCGGCAACCGCTTCGAGCACGCCGACGCCGAGGCCGACGCCCGCGCGATTACCCGGCACGGGCTCACCACGTCGCTGCCGACCGCGCTGGAGCGCGGCGAGTTCTTCATCGAGTACCAGCCGCTGGTGCATCTCGCCGACGGCACCGTGCACGGCGCCGAGGCGCTCGTGCGCTGGAGCCACCCGACGCACGGGGTGCTCGGCCCCGACCGGTTCATCCCGCTCGCCGAACACACCGGGCTGATCGTGCCCCTCGGGCGCTGGGTGCTGGAACAGTCCGTACGCCAGGCCCGCACCTGGCAGGAGGAGCTCGCGGCCGGCACCTTCGCCGGCCCGGTACGGATCAACGTGAACCTCTCGCCCGCCCAGCTGCACCACCCCGGCCTGGTCGCCGACACGGTGGACGTGCTGGAGCGGGTCGGTCTCGAACCGGGGTCGCTCTGTCTGGAGGTCACCGAGTCGGCGCTGATCGGCGCGGACGAGGATCTGCTCAAGCCGCTGCGGCAGCTCGCCGAGATGGGCGTCGACATCGCGCTCGACGACTTCGGCACCGGCTACTCGAACCTGGCGAATCTGCGCAGACTGCCGGTGAGCGTCCTCAAGCTGGACCGCTCCTTCACGCAGGGGATGCAGCAGCACCCCGCCGACCCCGTCGACATCAAGATCGTCGAGGGGATCGTCTCCCTCGCGCACAGCCTGGAGCTGGCCGTGACGGTCGAGGGCGTGGAGACCGGGACCCAGGCGGAGCATCTGCGGATGCTCGGCTGCGACACGGCGCAGGGCTGGTACTACGCGCGTCCGGGCCCGCCGGAGATGCTGCACACGCTGTCGCTGGCCGACGCGGTCTGACACGGTCCCGAACGGGTGGCCGGGATGAGCACCGGCCGCCCGTTCGCTACGCGCGTTGCGCGCTTCGCCCGGCCTCCCCGCCGGGGCCCGCACCGCCCGCACCGTTCCGTGCCCGGGTGCTGAACAGCACCCTCTGGAGTTCGCGCGCGGCCCGCGGCGGCGCCACGTCGCTGCGGTGGGCGAGCGCGATCGTACGGCGCAGTCCCGGCGGCGCCAGCGGTGTCACCCGCAGATCGCGCCCCGCCTGCTTGGCGACCATGCTCGGCACCACCGCCACCCCGAGCCCCGCCCGGACGAAACCGAGGACGGCGTCCATCTCGCCGCCCTCGACGGTGAACGTCGGCTCGAACCCCTCCGCCCGGCACGCGGCGACGGTCAGCTCCCGCAGGTCGTAGCCGTGCCGGAACATCACCAGCTGATCCCGCTGGAGATCGGAGATCCGGACCGGCCGGCGCGGTCCCGGCGCCGCCGCCGACGAGACCACCACCAGGTCCTCGTGCAGCAGCTCGACCGTCGTCAGCGCCGGGGAGGGCGTCGGCAGCGGGAGCACCACCAGCGCGAAGTCCAGGGCGCCGCGCGCCAGTTCGCGTACGAGATCGTGCGAGCCGCTCTCCTCGATCAGCAGCTCGATGCCCGGGTGCTGATCGTGGAAATCACGCAGGACCCCGGGCAGCAGTCCGGTGCACAGGCTCGGCGGCGCGCCCAGCCGCACCCGGCCGCGCCGCAGCTGCACCAGCTCCTGCACCTCGTGGCGCGCGGTCTCGGCGTCGGCGAGTATCCGGCGGGCCGTCGGCAGCAGGGCCTCGCCCGCGTCGGTGAGCGCGACATTGCCCCGCGCCCGGCCGAACAGCTCGGCGCCCAGCTCCTTCTCCAGGGCCCGGATCTGCTGGGAAAGGGACGGCTGGGAGACATGCACGCGCTCGGCGGCCCGGGTGAAGTGCAGGGTCTCCGCGACGGCGACGAAATAGACGAGCTGCTGGAACTGCATGGCTCCAGCGTAAACCTACGATAGGGAGAGGCTATGGACATGAGCCGAACCATGTCTTGGACCTCTTGGTGCCCCCGGCTCTAGCGTGCGTGACATGGCTCTGGCAACGCGCACGGACAAGCGGTCGGACCGGAAGGCCGGTGAGCCGGGCGGCGGACGACCCGGCAGACGGCCCTCGGTTCTCGGCACCCTCTGGGGTTCCACGGTCGGCAAGAAGGCCGTCATGGCCGTCAGCGGCCTGATCCTGCTCGGCTATCTCGTCGCGCATCTGCTGGGCAATCTGAAGATCTTCTTCGGCCCCGGGGAGTTCAACGCGTACGGCCACTGGCTGCGCACCATGGGCGAGCCCGTCCTGCACCACGAGTGGACCCTGTGGATCGTGCGCGTGGTGCTGCTCGCCGCCGTGATCCTGCACGGGGTCTGCGCGTACCAGCTCAGCCGCCGCGACATCGCGGCCCGCCCCACCTCCTACGTGCACAAGCGCCGCCGCGCCAGCTACGCCACCCGCACCATGCGCTGGGGCGGCATCATCCTGGCGCTGTTCATCGTCTGGCACCTGCTCGACCTCACGACACTCACCGTCAACGAGAACGCCCAGCCGGGTCACCCGTACGAGAACGTCGTCGCGACCTTCTCCACCTGGTACGGCAACGTCATCTACATCACCGCGATGCTCGCCCTCGGACTCCACGTCCGGCACGGCTTCTGGAGCGCCGCACAGACCCTCGGCATGGGCCACGCGACCCGTGACCGTCTGCTGAAGCTCACGGCCAACGGCCTCGCGCTCGTACTGACCGCCGGCTTCATCTCCCTGCCCGTAGCCGTCATGACCGGAGTCGTGAGCTGACATGGACGACACACTCCCCGCCACGTACACCGACTACTCCACCGGCGAACCCCTCGTCGACACCAAGGCCCCGGGCGGGCCCGTCGCCGAGCGCTGGGACACCCGCCGCTTCGAGGCCAAGCTCGTCAACCCTGCCAACCGCCGCAAGCACACCGTCATCGTCGTCGGCACCGGGCTCGCGGGCGGCGCCGCCGGAGCCACCCTCGCCGAACAGGGCTACCACGTCGTCCAGTTCTGCTACCAGGACTCCCCGCGCCGCGCCCACTCCATCGCCGCCCAGGGCGGCATCAACGCCGCGAAGAACTACCGCAACGACGGCGACTCCATCCACCGCCTCTTCTACGACACCGTCAAGGGCGGCGACTTCAGGGCCCGCGAGTCCAACGTCCACCGGCTCGCCCAGATCTCCGTCGAGATCATCGACCAGTGCGTCGCCCAGGGCGTGCCCTTCGCCCGCGAGTACGGCGGTCTCCTCGACACCCGCTCGTTCGGCGGCGTCCAGGTCTCCCGCACCTTCTACGCCCGTGGCCAGACCGGTCAGCAACTGCTCCTCGGCGCCTACCAGGCGCTGTCCCGGCAGATCGCGGCCGGCACCGTCGAGATGCACCCGCGCACCGAGATGCTCGACCTGATCGTCGTCGACGGCCGGGCCCGCGGCATCGTCGCCCGCGACCTGATCTCCGGCAAGGTGTCCACGTACTTCGCCGACGCCGTCGTCCTCGCCTCCGGCGGCTACGGCAACGTCTTCTACCTCTCGACCAACGCCAAGAACAGCAACGCCACCGCCGTCTGGCGCGCGCACCGGCGCGGCGCGCACTTCGCCAACCCCTGCTTCACCCAGATCCACCCCACCTGCATCCCGCGCTCCGGCGACCACCAGTCCAAGCTCACGCTGATGAGCGAGTCGCTGCGCAACGACGGCCGCATCTGGGTGCCGAAGGCACACGGCGACACCCGTCCGCCCGCCGAGATCCCCGAGGACGAGCGCGACTACTACCTGGAGCGGATCTACCCCTCCTTCGGCAACCTCGTCCCGCGCGACATCGCCTCGCGCGCGGCGAAGAACGTCTGCGACGAGGGCCGCGGCGTCGGCCCCGGCGGCCAGGGCGTCTACCTCGACTTCGCCGACGCGATCCGGCGGCTCGGCCGCGGGGCGGTCGAGGAGAAGTACGGGAACCTCTTCGAGATGTACGAGCGGATCACCGCCGAGGACCCGTACCAGGTGCCGATGCGCATCTACCCGGCGATCCACTACACGATGGGCGGACTCTGGGTCGACTACGACCTCCAGACCACCATCCCGGGGCTGTTCGCGATCGGCGAGGCCAACTTCTCCGACCACGGCGCCAACCGGCTCGGTGCGTCCGCCCTGATGCAGGGCCTCGCCGACGGCTACTTCGTGCTGCCCTCCACCATCAACGACTACCTGGCCCGCAACCCGCACCAGGACACGGTCGACGACAGCCACCCCGCCGTCGCCGAGGCCGTCGCCGACACCGAGGACCGGCTGCGGCTGCTGCTCTCCGTCGACGGCGACCGCACCCCCGACTCCTTCCACCGGGAGATCGGCGAACTCCTCTGGGAGCACTGCGGAATGGCCCGCAGCGAGGTCGGGCTGCGCAAGGCGCTCGACCGCATCCCGGAGATCCGCGAGGAGTTCTGGCGCCGGATCAAGGTGCCCGGCACCGGCGAGGAGTTCAACCAGTCGCTGGAGAAGGCCAACCGCGTCGTCGACTACCTGGAACTCGCCGAGCTGATGTGCCTCGACGCGCTGCACCGCGCCGAGTCCTGCGGCGGCCACTTCCGCGAGGAGTCCCAGACCGAGGGCGGCGAGGCGGAACGGCACGACGACGCCTTCTCGTACGCGGCGGCCTGGGAGTTCACCGGCTCCGGCACCGCGCCCGTCCTGCACAAGGAAGACCTCGTCTTCGAGTACGTCCACCCCACCCAGCGGAGCTACGCATGAGGCTCACCCTGCGCGTCTGGCGGCAGAGCGCCGCCGACGCCACCGGCGCCATGGTCACGTACGACATCGACGGCATCTCCGAGGACATGTCGTTCCTGGAGATGCTCGACTCGCTCAACGAGCAGCTGATCCTCACCGGCGACGACCCCGTCGCGTTCGACCACGACTGCCGTGAAGGCATCTGCGGCGCGTGCGGTGTCGTCATCAACGGTGACGCCCACGGCCCCGAGCGCACCACCACCTGCCAGCTCCATATGCGGCACTTCTCCGACGGCGACACGATCGACGTCGAGCCGTGGCGCGCCGGCGCGTTCCCCGTGGTCAAGGACCTGGTCGTGGACCGGTCGGCGTTCGACCGGATCATCGGCGCGGGCGGCTACATCTCCGCCCCGACCGGCTCCGCCCCCGAGGCACACGCCACGCCCGTGCCCAAGGCGGACGCCGACTTCGCGTTCGAGCACGCCGAGTGCATCGGCTGCGGCGCGTGTGTGGCCGCGTGCCCGAACGGCTCGGCGATGCTCTTCACCTCCGCCAAGGTCAACCACCTCAACGTCCTGCCCCAGGGCGCGCCCGAACGCGAGACCCGGGTCCTGGACATGGTCGCCACCATGGACGAGGAGGGCTTCGGCGGCTGCACCCTGACCGGCGAATGCGCGACGGCCTGCCCGAAGGGCATCCCGCTGCCGTCGATCACGGCGATGAACAAGGAGTGGCTGCGGGCGACGCGGAAGGTGGCGCGGTAGACCCGCCGCTCCCCGGGCCGGTTGTCGGTGGCGTGTGACAGCCTCCGGTCATGGATGCGAAAGACGCACGGGGCGTCGGCGGCGTGGGGGAATCGACGCGAGCGGTGGCGGAGCGGGTCCGCCGGGCGTGGGAACAGATCGCGGACCGGCTGCCGCCGCCTGCGCCCTGGCGGGTGAGGACGACGGGCGTCGCCGACGAGGCGGGCGTCGCGGCGGTCGAGCACCGGGTCCGGGACGAGTTCGGGGTGTCGCTGCCGCCGGATCTCCTCGCCCTGTGGCGGCTGGACGCCGTTCATGCCGGGGACTGGCTGCCGCCCGAGGGGACCTGCACCTTGGTACTCCCCGAAGAGACCCTGGCGCTCAGGGAGTTCATGCTCGGCCTCGCGGCGGACGAGGACCCGGACGACCCGCAGTGGCCCGACCGGTTCACCGAGGACCTGCTGCCGATCGCGTCGAGCCCCGGCGGTGACAGCCTTGTCGTCCGGCTCCGTCCGGACGAGTACCACGGGAACGTGCATTTCTGGGACCACGAGGTCTGGGGCCTCGGGGTTCCCCTGTGGCCGAGTGTCGCCGCGATGCTCGATGACGCCGCGTCCGCCCTGCTGACCGGCGGCCCCGCGCTCGGGTGGCATGTCGCGAACGGGGGAGATCAGCCGCTCGTCGTTCCGCTCCTCAACGCGCGGAATCAGCTGGAGGATTGGGGACAGGGACCGGGGTCAGTCCCGCGACCCCTGCCAGGCGGGTGAGGGAGTCCAGGAGGGCGTCGCGGTCGTACGTACTCGTCGTCACCAGTACCTCGTCCGCGGCGGTCTCCTTGATCACCGAGTCCAGGGCGTCGGCCACCTGCTCCTCCGTGCCCTGGACATGGCCGCGCAGGCCCGACTCGTAGAACTCCCGCTCCTTCGCGGTCATCGCCAGCGTCCCGATCCGGTCGGCGGGCGCGAGCGGGGGGAAGACGCCGCGTGTCCGGGAGTGGGCCATCGACCACGCTTCGGGCATCAGCAGTCGGCGCGCTTCCTCCTCGGTCGCGGCGACCGCGACCGTCCCCGAGATGACCACGTGCGGGCGGTCCGACCAGGCGGAGGGGCGGAAGCTCTCGCGGTAGCGCTCCACCGCCCGCAGCATGCGGTCCCGGCCGCGCAGGTCGCCGACGACCATGGGCAGACCGGCCGCCGCCGCGATGTCCGCGCCCTCGCCCATCGCCAGGACGAACGGCTTCGGCCGCAGGCCCTCGGCGGGCAGGGCGTGGACCTCGGGGTAGAGCCGCTGGTCGCCGGTGAACCAGCCGAGCAGTTCCGCGACGCGTTCGGCGAAGTCCTCCGTGTCCCGTTTGTCCTTTCCGAGTGCCCGGCGTATCCCGTCGGTGAAGCCCACCGAGCGGCCGAGGCCCATGTCGATCCGTCCCGGGAACAGCGACTCCAGCACCCCGAACTGCTCGGCCACCACCAGCGGCCGGTGGTTGGGGAGCATCACCCCGCCCGTACCGACGCGGATCGTGGAGGTCGCCGCCGCGACCGCCGCCGCCAGAACGGTCGGCGCCGAGCCCGCGACGCCGGGCACGCTGTGGTGCTCGGAGACCCAGAACCGGTGGTAGCCGAGCGCCTCCAGCCGCCGCGCGAGGCGCACGGTGTCGCGCAGCGCCTCGGCGGTGTCCCGGCCCTCCCGGGTGCGGGAGCGGTCGAGTACGGAGAACGGGATGTCCGCGATCACAGGGCTCACCTCACGTTCAACACCTGCGCGGCGTGAGGATTCCCGGCCCTTCTCTAGGCTGGGCGTGTGACGGACAACAGCAGACCACTGGCGGTATTCGATCTGGACGGGACGCTCGCGGACACCGCGCACCGCCAGCACTTCCTGGAGCGCCGGCCGAAGGACTGGAAGGCCTTCTTCGACGCGGCGCCGGGGGACACCCCGCTGGCCGAGGGAGTGGCGCTGGTCCTGACCAGCGCGGAGGAGTGCGAGGTCGTCTATCTGACGGGCCGTCCCGAACGCTGCCGCGAGGACACACTCGTCTGGCTGCGGGCGAACGGACTCCCCGACGGCCGGCTCTTCATGCGCCGCAACGACGACCGGAGACCGGCCCGTACGACCAAGGTGGAGCGGCTCGGCAAGCTGGCCGCCGGCCGGGAGATCCGCATGCTCGTGGACGACGACGAGCTGGTCTGCGACGCGGTGGAACGCGCGGGATTCCGGGTCGTACGGGCCCGCTGGGCGAGCACGTCCCAGTCGCTGAAGGACGGCCAGGAACGCGAGGGCCGCACGTGACGGGGTCCAAGCGCGGGGGCCGGGCCTCATCCGCCGCGCCGGCGCGCGGCGCGCCCGCGACGACCGGTCAGCCCGCGCTCTCGCCGTCCTCCAGTCGGAAGCCGACCTTGAGGCCGACCTGGTAGTGCTCGATCCGGCCGTCGACGATATGGCCCCGGACCTGTGTCACCTCGAACCAGTCCAGCTCGCGCAGGGTCTTGGACGCCCGGCCGATGCCGTTGCGGATGGCCTCGTCGACGCCCGTCTCCGAGGTGCCGTAGATCTCCGTGACCCGGTAGGTGTGGTTGCTCATGGGGGTCCTTCTCCTCTTCGCACGGTCGCGGTGTCACTCCCACCGTGCCCCACCACCAGGCGCCGCGCGCGGCAGGAGATAGGGGTCCCGGCGGCTGCTCGGGGCTTGACCGGTTACCTGGTCCATACCAAAATCGCCGAATGCCCGTGCGAGTGCTCTTGCTCCCCCCACGTCGGGTTTCTCTCTTACGTGCCAGCACGCCAGAAGGTGACCTACGTGAAGAACCGCTTTTTTGTCGGCTCCGCCGCGCTCGTGTCCTCCATCGCACTCGTGGGATGCGGCATGCTCCCGGGCGACGACGAGCGGGTGATCACCATCTGGCTCATGAAGGACAGCGTCTCCACCGAGTTCCTGGAGCGGTTCACCGAGGCGTACGAGGAGGAGAACCCCGAGATCCGGTTGGAGGTCAAGATCCAGGAGTGGACCGGGATCGGCAAGAAGGTGATGGCCGCGCTGGAGGACGACGACTCGCCGGACATCATCGAGGTCGGCAACACCCAGGTCGCCCAGTACGCGGAGAGCGACGGACTGCGGGATCTCACCCTTGAGTCCGTACGCGACCTGGGAAGTGAGGACTGGCTGCCCGGACTCGCCGAACCCGGCAGCATCAACGGCTCCCAGTTCGGCGTCCCTTGGTACGCGGCCAACCGTGTCGTCATCTACAACAAGGACCTCTTCGCGCAGGCCGGGATCGAGGAGCCGCCCAAGACCCGCGAGGAGTGGCTGGACATCACGGCCCGACTCGACGAGGGCGCCCAGCAGGGCATCTATCTCGCGGGCCAGGACTGGTACACGCTCTCCGGCTTCATCTGGGACGAGGGCGGCGAGCTGGCGGTCGAGTCCGGCGGCGAGTGGCAGGGCCGGCTCGACACCCCCGAGGCGATCAACGGCATGAAGTTCTACAAGGAACTCCAGGCGCTCGGCGACGGGCCCAAGGACTCCGACGAGGTGACGCCCGTACAGGAGGGCGAGTTCGCCAGGGGCGACATCGCGCAGATGATCGACACCCCCAACTCCGCCGTGCTGATCGAGGAGAAGAACCCCGAACTCAAGGGCAAGCTCGGCTTCTTCCCCATCCCCGGCAAGACCTCGGCGGCGCCCGGCGCCGTCTTCACCGGCGGCTCCGACCTCATCGTTCCCAAGAACTCCTCGCACCGGTCCGCCGCCGTCGAGGTGGTCAAGGCGCTGGCCGGCGAGAAGTGGCAGACGGACCTCGCCAGGACCATGAGCTACGTGCCGAACAAGACCTCGCTCGCGGGTGTCATCGAGGGCCAGGAGGCCACGGCCGCGATGGCGGCGGGCGCCGCGCAGGGACGCGCCACACCCAACTCGCCGAAGTGGGCCGACGTCGAGCTGGACAACCCGATCAAGCCGTACATGACGGCCGTCCTCCAGGGCGAGGACCCGAAGACCGCCGCGCAGGCGGCAGTTGAGAAGATCACCGCGGCGCTGAGGTAGATTCGGGGGCAGAGGCCCCCGAGGGGCCGGCGCCCGCCGCGCGAGGCGAAGGGCGCCCCACAGGTCCCGTCGGGACCGGCCGTTTTACCAATCCATTACCCATTGGTTCCGGCCATTCAACCGTCCCACATCCCCACTCCGCCGGGCTGTCATGTCGAATCCAGCCGGTCACGGAAGAAACAAGGTGCCGGGGCGCCGCACCAGCGGCGTCCCACCACCGCTCGTTCTTTTGTCCGGCACAGGAGACCTCTATGTCCGCCTCGCCCGCCGTCATTCCCGCCTCCCTCCCCACGGCACCTCCGCAGCTCCCCCTCCCCGCGTCGGCGCCCGACCCGGAGCAGCGATACCTCGTGTCCCTGGCCCGCGACCCGGAGGACGTACGCGCCGCCCAGCGCCTGCGCTACATGGTCTTCGCCGGTGAGATGGGCGCCCACATCGACGGGCCCGAACCCGGCCTGGACGGTGACGCCTTCGACGCCTACTGCGACCACCTGCTCGTACGCGAGGCCGGGACCGGCGAGGTCGTGGGAACGTACCGGCTGCTGCCGCCCGACCGCGCCCGCGCCGCCGGACGCCTCTACTCCGAGAGCGAGTTCGACCTCCAGCGCCTCGACCACATACGCGACGACCTCGTCGAGGTCGGCCGCTCCTGTGTCCACCCCCTGCACCGCAACGGCGCCGTCATCGCCCTGATCTGGGCCGGTCTCGCCCACTACATGACGAACACCGGGCACAACTGGATGGCCGGCTGCTGCTCCCTGCCGCTGAGCGACGGCGGCGCCCTGGCGTCCGCGACCTGGAACACCGTCAAGGACCGCAACCTCGCGCCCGAGGAGTACTGGGTCACCCCGCATCGCCTCTGGACCCCGGACAGCGAGAGCGTGCCCGCCGCCCGCGCCGAACTCCCCGCCCTGCTCCGCGGCTATCTGCGGCTCGGCGCCTGGGTCTGCGGCGCGCCCGCGCACGACCCGGAGTTCGGTGTCGCCGACCTCTACGTCCTGCTGTCGCTGCGCCGCACCAACCCCCGCTACCTGCGGCACTTCCTCTCGCTCGCCCCGGCGCGATGAGCGCCTGGCTGCCCACGGCGCCCTGCACCCCGCAGCTCTGCGCCCCCCTGCCGGACGCCCCGCGCCGGGGCCCCGTCGCCGCGTCCGCGCGGCTCGCGGCCGGCATCGTCGCGGTGGTCGTCGGGACGCTGCTCATCCCCTTCGTCGCGCTCCTGGGCGCCGGCCGGCGTGACCGGCTGACCCGGCGGTGGACGCGTACCGTGATCCGGCTCTTCGGGGTGCGGATCGAGGTCGGCGGGACACCGCCCGCACCGCTGGTCGGCTCACCGGACGGTGCCCCCGGTGGTGCCTCCGCCAAGGCTTCGGCCAAGGCTTCGGACGAGACTTCGGACAAGGCTTCGGACGAGGTGCCGCGCGGGGTGCTCGTCGTCGCCAACCACATCTCCTGGCTGGACATCCCGCTCGTCGCGACCCTGTTCCCGGGCCGGCTGCTCGCCAAGAGCGACATCCGGCGCTGGCCCGTCCTCGGCCTGGTCGCCGCCCTCGGCGGCACACTCTTCGTGGAGCGCGACCGGCTGCGCGCGCTGCCGGGCACGGTGCGGGACGTCGAGGACGCGCTGCGCGCCGGATCCCGGGTGATCGTCTTCCCCGAGGGCAGTACCTGGTGCGGACGGGACCAGGGAAGGTTCACCGCGGCGATGTTCCAGGCCGCGCTGGACGCGGGGGCCGCCGTCCTCCCCGTACGGATCGCCTACAGCCCGCTGGGTCCCGCCGCCTTCGTCGGGGACGACCCGCTCGCGGTCTCACTGTGGCGCGCGGTGGTGACCCGGGGGCTCACGGCGGAGATCGAGGTCCTGCCCCTGATCCCCGCCGGGAGCCACCCGGACCGGCGCTCACTCTCCCGCGCGGCGCAGAGCTCCGTCACCCTGGCCGGCGGTGACCGGACCGGCGTCGTCCACGCGGCGGTCGCCACTCCTGCCGCTGTCGCCCGGACGCCCGTCCGTACCACCGTTGTCGCCGCCAGGTCGGCCGTCCCTCACCCGGCCGTCCACCACAGCGCCGTCCCGCACACCGCCGTTCCCTACACAGCCGTCGACAGCGACAGCGCGAACCGCCCGGCCTCGTCGGTCCACCAGTGCGCCAACTCCAGCCCCGCACCGGCCAGTTCGGTGCGGACCGTGTCCTGAGTGAACTTCGCGGACACCTCCGTACGCATCTCCTCACCGGCCTCGAAACTGACCGCCAGATCGAGTTCCGGAATCTTCACGGTGAGGGCCCGGCGGGCCCTGAGCCGCATCTCGATCCACCGCTGTTCGCTGTCCCAGAGCGCCACATGGTCGAAGTCCGCCGGGTCGAAGTCGGCACCCAGCTCGCGGTCGACGACGGTCAGCACGTTCTTGTTGAAGGCGGCCGTCACACCTGACGCGTCGTCATAGGCCCTGACCAGTACGGACTCCTCCTTCACCAGATCCGTTCCCAGGAGCAGCGCGTCGCCGGGCACGAGCATCGCGCGCACGGACGCGAGGAACTCCGCGCGCTCGTCGGGCAGCAGATTGCCGATCGTGCCCCCGAGGAACGCGACCAGTCGCGGCCCCGGCGTGTCCGGCAGCGCCAGCTCCTTGGTGAAGTCGGCGATGAGCGCGTGCACCTGGAGGCCGGGACGCTCGGCGAGCAGCGACTCGGCCGCCCCGGTGAGCGCGCTCTCGCTGACGTCGACCGGTACATAGGCGTGCGGCAGTGGCAGCTCGTCGAGCAGATGCCGGGTCTTCTCCGACGATCCCGACCCCAGCTCGACCAGCGTGCGGGCCTCCGTCGCCGCCGCGATCGCGGGCGCGCGGGCGAGCAGGATCTCCCGCTCCGCGCGCGTCGGGTAGTACTCGTCGAGCCGGGTGATCTCCTCGAAGAGCTCGCTCCCCCTGGCGTCGTAGAACCATTTGGGCGGCAGGGACTTGGGGCTCCGGGTCAGCCCGTGCAGCACATCGGCGCGCAGCGCGGCGTCGGTGGCGTCCTCGGGCAGGGTGCGGGTCAGCTGGTACGGGCTCACGAGGGGGGCTCCTTGAGGGGAGTGAGCAGGACGTCGGTGCGGGTCGCCGCCAGCAGTGTGCGGTCGGGGACCTCGCACCAGCGCGGATCGTCGTCGTACGGCTCCGACGCGACGACCACGCTCCGGCCCGGCTCGGCGAGATACCAGAGCGTGTCCCCCCAGGCGGTCGCGGTGACCGTCGTGCCGTCGGTGAGCAGCAGATTGAGCCGGGAGTCGGGCGCCGCCCCGGCCACCTCCAGGACGGTGTCGGTGAGGGCCTGTCCCATGCCGTCGCCGTCCCGCAGCCGGTGCAGCACCAGCGCCCACACGAGCGCCGAGTCCGTCCGGGCGTCCAGGGAGAGCAGTTCGGCGGCGGAGAGCGCGGCGGCGAGCGGCGCCAGGCTGGACGGCCACCCGCGTACGGCACCGTTGTGGCTGAAGAGCCAGGGCCCGGACGCGAACGGCGCGGCCGCCGCCTCGCCGTCCGAGCCCGCCTCGGTGGCGTCCCGCACGGCGGCGAGCACCGCGCCGCTCCTGACCGCCCTCGCCAGGTCGACCACGCTCAGATCCGCCCAGATGGGCCCCGTGCGGCGGTAGCGCGCGGGCAGCGGGTCGCCCTCCGCGTACCAGCCGACCCCGAAACCGTCCGCGTTGACCGTCCCGTGCCGCTGCCGCCGCGGCTCCCAGGACTGCCGGTACAGCGCGTACTCGGGGGTGATCAGCACCTCGCGCAGCGCCACCGGCGTTCCCACGTAGGCGATATGACGGCACATCATGCGTTCCCGGCCGAACGGGCGGTACGGAACCCGGCGAAGATCTGCCGGCGCACCGGCAGGTCCCAGTTGCGGAAGGTGCCGCGGCATGCCACCTCGCCCACCGCGAACGAGCCGCCGCGCAGGACCTTGTGCGCCGGGCCGAAGAACACCTCCGAGTACTCCCGGTAGGGAAAGGCGACGAAGCCGGGGTAGGGCAGGAAGTCGCTCGACGTCCACTCCCACACATCGCCGATCAACTGCCGTACACCCAGCGGCGACGCGCCCTTCGGATAACTGCCCGCGGGCGCCGGCCCAAGATGGCGCTGGCCGAGGTTGGCGCGCTCGGGCGTCGGGTCCTCGTCTCCCCACGGGTGGCGCCGCGAGCGGCCGGTGGCGGGGTCGTGCCTGGCGGCCTTCTCCCACTCCTCCTCGGTCGGCAGCCTCCGCCCGGCCCAGCGGGCGTACGCGTCCGCCTCGTACCAGCTGACATGCACCACCGGCTCGTCGGCGGGAACGGGCTCGACCGTCCCGAAGCGGCGGCGCGTCCACTGCCCGGCCTCGCGCCGCCAGAACAGCGGTGCGGCGATGCCGTGTTCACGGATCTGGTCCCAGCCGGCCGGGTCCCACCAGCGTTCGTCCGTGTAGCCGCCGTCCTCGATGAAGCGCAGATAGTCGCCGTTGGTGACGGGCACCGTGTCCAGGTAGTACGCGGGCACGAGCCGGTGGTGCGCGGGCCGTTCGTTGTCCAGCGCCCACGGCTCCGACGACGTACCCATGGTGAACCGCCCCGCCGGGACGAGTACCTCACTCGGCAGCTCCGCGGCGTCCACGGGATCGGGGCCCGGCGGCTCCGGCGCGGTCAGCACGGCGGGCCCGCGGCGCAGCTGATGGGTGATCAGCATCGTCTCGTCGTGCTGCTGTTCGTGCTGCGCGATCATCCCGAAGGCGAAACCCGAGTCCAGCAGCGGACCGCCGCGCAGCGGACTGCTGTCGAGGATGTCCAGGACCCTGCCCCGGATGTCGGAGGCGTACGCGCGCGCCTCGGTGGGCGCCAGCAGCGGGAGCGTCGGGCGCAGCGCGCGGGGATGCTCGAAGGCGTCGTACACGGAGTCGATCTCGGGCCTGACCGCCTCCCGGCCGCCCACCGTACGGAGCAGCCACTGCTCCTCCTGGTTGCCGATATGGGCCAGGTCCCAGACCAGCGGTGACATCAACGGAGAGTGCTGCGCGGTCAGTTCGGGCTCGTCCACACAGGAGGTGAGGAGTGAGGTGCGCTCGCGCGCGGTGGTCAGCGCGTCGAGGGCCCGGCGCCGCAGCGCGTCGACGGATATCCCGTCCGTGGTCCCGTCCGCCGTCTCGGCCGGTGTCCCGGCGTTCTCGGTCATGTGTGGAGTTCCTTCCCGGTTTCGGGGACGTGCATATCGTCGGCGGGGGAGCGGCCCGGCACGACGTATCGCTCGTTGAAGGCCGCGACGGCGTTCTGTACGGCCTCGGTGGCGCCGGTGCGGGGCAGCGCCTGCAGGGCGATGGCGAAGCACTCGACCGCCGCCGCGTGCAGCTCGGGGTCGGTGAGCCCGTCGCGGGCGGCCGTGAGCCAGAGCGGATTGCCCGGCGCGGGCAGGGCGCCCGCCGTCTCGGCGAGCGTCTTCACGGTGCGGTAGACCGTCTCGGCGGCCTCGGGGTCGTCGAACAGCGCGGTCGTCACCGCCAGCGGAACCATCCAGCCGTCCGTTCCCTGCTGGGCGTCGATCATCCGCAGCTCCAGATGACCGCGCGGACGCACCGGCGGGAAGAGGGTCGAGATGTGGTAGTCGAGGTCCGCGCGGACCGGCGGCCGGGGCAGCCCCGAGCCGATCCACTCCCGGAAGGTCAGCCCTCCTTCGGGCACCCCCCAGGGGCCGGCCGGCGTCCGGACGCACATCACCGGCGCGTCGAGCACATACGCCGCCCACGCCGCCCGGGGCTCCCGCCGCAGATCGGGCGCCTGGGTGCGCCCCGGATCGAGGTCCGTCCAATGCGCCTGTCTGGTGGAGCGCCAGCCGGTGGCACGGCGCGCCTGGACGGGCGAGTTGGCGAACGCGGCCACCAGCACCGCGCCCAGCAGGTGCGCGAGCTGCCAGCGTCTGCCGTACCCGAGAGGGCCCGGCTCCTCGGTGCCCGCGTCGAGGCACACCTGGACGGAGGCGGAGGAACGCATCATGGCGCGGCCCGAGGGGCCGATCCGGTCGAGGTAGGTCTCCATCGCGTCGTACCGCGGCTCTTTCAGGAGCCTGCCCGGTGAGTGCCACGGATCCTGTCCGAGGCCGGTGAGCGTGAGACCGGCCGTACGCAGTTCACGGCGTACGGCGGCGAGATCCGCCGCTGTGGAGTTGACGCACTCCATGAGGGAGGAGGCGGGTGCCGAGCTGAGCTCCAGCTGGCCGCCCGGTTCGAAAGTCAGCGCCGATCGCAGGGACACGTCACGAAGGCCGGTGTAGGCCTTGTCGAGACGTTCGGGCCGAACGGGCAGTTCGGGGTCGTACAGATCGTGCACGAGCCATTCCAGTTCGACACCCACGATGCGGGGCGGACCTGTCTTGAAACATATGCCGCGCAGCAGCGCTTCGGCGTCGTCCTCTGTGAGAGACGGGCCCGCAGCTGCGAATTCCTCCGACGACATGGCCGGATCCTCCTGTCGAAGACCGTGCCCGGACCCCGGCCCGGGGTCCGGGCGGGGCGCTGCGTTCCAACCTAAGGCCACTCCCGTCGATCCGCACAAGAGTGCCCCCGCGAGCGGGAAACCTGGTTGCCCCGAGCGTGTTCCCTCGCGCAGGATGCCGGGCATGAGCGCACGGCTGCGGGGGATCGCGAAGCACACGGAGGAGATCGTCGAGGCGGGCGGATACGTCGCGGAGGACGGCCGTCAGGTGTCTCTCACGGCGCTGCTGACCGCCGCGACGCAGGGCACGAGGCTGTACGGCCCCGAGCCGGTGCCGGTCGCCCCGGACACCTCCCGTACGACATCCTTCGAGGTCACGGGCGAGAGCAGCCTCCAGGCCGCCCGGCGGATGGTCTCCGCGGCGCCGGGCCCCGTGGCCGTCCTGAACTTCGCGTCGGCACGCAACCCGGGCGGTGGCTACCTGAACGGCGCACAGGCCCAGGAGGAGGCCCTGTGCCGGGCTTCCGCCCTCTACGTCACGCTGCTGCGCGCCCCCGACTACTACGCGTACCACCGGGCCGACCGCAGCCCGTTCTACAGCGACCGCGTGATCCACTCGCCCGGCGTACCGGTGTTCCGCGACGACCGGGGCCGGCTGCTCGACGCCCCGTTCACCGTCGGCTTCCTCACCTCTCCCGCTCCGAACGCCGGGGTCGTCGCGCGCGACCGGCCCGAGGAGAGCCCGCGAATTCCGGCCACGCTCGCCGCCCGCGCGGAGCGGGTCCTGGAGGTGGCGGTGGCGGGCGGATACCGGCGCCTCGTACTCGGGGCGTGGGGGTGCGGGGTCTTCCGCAACGACCCGGCGGGCGTGGCGCGCGCCTTCCGGGCACTGCTCGTCGCACCGCCGGAAGGCTCCGGGGCGGGCGGGGGCCGCTTCGCGGGCCACTTCGACCAGGTCGTCTTCGCGGTCCTCGACCGGACGGCCGATTCGGCCACGCTGGCGGCTTTCCGCCGTACCTTCGCGGACCTGACGGAGGACGGCTCCCTCGTACGGGCTGAGCACCAGCCGTAACGCTCCGGCGTACGGGCTGAGCACCAGCCGTAACGCTCCGGCGTACGGGCTGAGCACCAGCCGTATCGCTCCGGCGTACGGGCTGAGCACCAGCCGTATCGCTCCCTCGTACCGGCTCAGCGCCAGCCGTAACGCTCCCGCAGCCGCCGTACGACCCGGTCGAACCGCATCCGGTCGAGCGCGCACGCCTCGCGCCGCATGCCCTTGTCGTGGATCCGCAGCACCCGGTCCAGATCCACCCACGACTCCCGCCCCAGCCGGTCCCACGGCCCGACCCCGATCGGCACCCACTCGTGATCCCGGTCGTGCCGCTTGCTGGAGAGCTGCACGGCGAGCAGGGTCCCGCCCGCCTCGCGGGCCACGACAAGGACGGGCCGGTCCTTGCCGCGCCCGTCGTTCTCCTCATAAGGCACCCAGGTCCAGACGATCTCACCGGGATCGGGATCGCCGTCCTTGTCGGGCGCGTACGACGTCCGTACGACCCCGACGCGCCCGGCATCGGCCTCCACGGTGGCGAACGGCCCGCTCCGGCCGGGTAGTTGGTCCTCGCTGGAACGACGGGGTCCGCCGGACTCGGTAAAGGGCTTCATCCCACAGAAGGTAGAGCGTGCGGGCCGCCGTCATGCGTCGGGGTCCGGGCTGCGCCGCCCCCGCCCACTTCCGACCGCGCCCCGCCCCGCGTTCAGACCCACCCCTCCAACGCGTCCATGAACCCTTCGAAGTCGTCTCGATGCGCCGTGTGCCCCGCGCCCTTGACCGTGCGGACCTCGAAGCCGCGTGACCGCAGCTCCGCCACGTCCTCCGGCGAGAGCATCGGGCTCGGGTCGGCGGTCGTCACCAGAGAGGGCACCAGCGGACGGGTGGGCCGCAGATCCGTGCCGAACGCCGGCGCGATGCCGTACGCCGTCCGCACGTCCCACACCGCGAGGCTCGCCAGCTCGATGTCCACGTCCGCCTCCTCCCAGCGGGGATTGAGCCTGGATATCTCCTCGCGCGACAGCGTCTTGGCCGCCGCCAGCCGCGCGGGCCCCGCGCTCTCCCCGGCGCCTTCCTCCGGGCCCGGCAGCCGCCACGCCGGATCGCAGTAGACCGCACGGCGCGGTGCGAGCCGCTCCACGGCGAGGGCGAGCGCCATGCCGCCGAGGGAGTGACCGATCGCCAACTCCGCCCCGGTGGGCAGCGTCTCCACGAGATCGTCGGCGAAGTCCCCCGGCGCGTAGGGCCCTTGGCCGCTCGCGCCGTGACCGCGCAGATCGACGGCCACCACGCGCAGCCCGCGCGCGGCCAGTTCGGGGCCCACCCGTCGCCACGTCCGGTGGTCGGCCATGATGCCGTGGATCAGGAGCGCGACGCGGTCGCCCTCGCCCCAGGTGTGGGTGTTCAGTCGCAAGACGATCCCTTTCGTACGCAAGGGCGCCCGAAAGCGCCGTGTCCGTGGTGCGACGGTGACCATGACCGGACGGGGCGCCGGGTGCCGGATCCCGTCGGCGACTCGTCTGGAAGGATGCGGAGGGCGATGAGCCAGTTACCTGAACAGCCCTCCCCGCAGCCGTCCCCAGGCGCCTCCCCAAGATCCTCCCCGCCTTCGGCGCGGCCGCCCGAACCACCCGAACCGCCCGTCGAACGCCTCGCCGGCCGCCCCGCCGAACGTCCCGTCCCCACCAGCGCCGATGTCGCCCGGCTGGCCGGAGTCTCGCGGGCCACCGTCTCGTACGTACTCAACAACACCTCCGCCGTACGGATCAGCGAGCCCACCCGCCGCAAGGTCCGCGAGGCCGCCGAGGAGCTGGCGTACATCCCCCATGCCGCCGCCCGCAGCCTCCGCGCGGGACACACCAGGATTGTCCTGCTCCCCACCGCGCACGTCCCCATCGGCCCCCTGCACAGCCGCTTCCTCAACGAACTCCAGTGGGCGCTGCGCCGGTTGGACTACACCGTCGTCCAGTACGGCAGCCTCGGCCTCGACGGCGACGAGGCCGCGCGCGCCTGGGCCGAACTGCGCCCCGTCGCCGTCGTCTCGCTCGGCGAGATCGCCCTCACCCCGCACGGCGTCGAGATACTCAAGCGCTCCGGCGCGAAAGCCGTCATCACCCTCGGCCCCCGGCGCGTCGAGGGCGCGCACGCCCTCGTCATGGACCAGCGCGAGATCGGCAGCTGCGCGGTCGAGCACCTGCTGGAGCGCGGCCGACGCAGGATCGGCGTCGTGATGCCCGAGGAACCGGGCCTGGAGCTCTTCTCCGAGCCCCGTCTCGCCGGCGCCCGCGCCGCGGCCGCCGCGTCCCCCACCGGCGCCCGTGTCGTCCCGGTGCCGCTCTCCTACACGGAGGAGTCGGCCGCCGCGCTCGCGGCCGGCTGGCACGCCCTGGACCTCGACGCGGTCTACGCCTACAACGACGAGTACGCCATGCTCCTCATGAGGGCCCTCCAGGACGCGGGTGTCGACATCCCCGGGACCGCGGCGGTGCTCGGCGCCGACGATCTCCTGCTCGGCAAGCTGCTCCGGCCCCGGCTCTCCACCGTGCGGATCGACCTCGTCACCGGGCAGCGGCTGGCGGCGCTGGTCGACCGGGTGGTGCGCGATCCCGGCGGCGAACCGGAACGTCACGACCTGATGGGAGCGCTGGCGGTCCAACGCGAGTCGAGCTGACCCCCGCCGGACGACATGCGGGCCGTCGGGCCGTTGTCTAGCGTCACCAGCATGAGCACTGTCTGGCACCCCTTCCCGCGGCGGTTCGAGATCCTGCTGGTACCGGAGCACACCGCCGGCGACGACACCCCGCCGGACGCGGCGACCGCGCTGCGCTCGGCGGTGGTCGAGACGACCGGGGAGATCGGCGAGTCCGGATATCCGCGGTACGAGGGCGACGGGATGGTCGCGGACATCGACCCGGAGACCCGGACCGTCGAAGGGCTGCTGATCGACGGCTTCGAGGTCGACTACGGCCTGACGGCACGCGTCCTCGACACCCCCGACAGGCCGGACCCGTCCGGTACGGCGGAGCCCCGCACCGGCTGACCGGCCCCGGACGTCCGGGGCCGGTCCCTCCCCCTCGGCCCGCGTGTACCTCCCATGAAAGAGTGCGTCGGTGAACAGCCGACGCCTGCTGACTCACTCACAGGGGAGAGAGCCGATGAGCGATCCGATGACCATCCGCGACGTCTATGTCGTCGACGCCGTCCGCACACCGATCGGCAAGTTCGGCGGGGCGCTCTCCTCCGTACGACCCGACGATCTCGCCGCTCATGTCGTCCGCGCGCTCGTGGATCGTACGCCGGAACTCGACCCGGCCAGGATCGACGACGTCGTCCTCGGCGCGGCGAACGGCGCGGGCGAGGACAACCGCGACGTCGCACGCATGGCCGCCCTCCTCGCCGGGCTGCCCGTCTCCGTCCCCGGCGTCACCGTCAACCGGCTCTGCGGCTCGGGGCTCGAAGCGGTCATCCAGGCGGCGCGCGCCATCGCGCTCGGCGACGCGTCGATCGTCCTCGCGGGCGGCGTCGAGTCCATGTCCCGTGCCCCGTGGGTGTTCCAGAAGCCCGAGCGGGCCTTTCCCGCCGGCCACCAGGAGATGTACTCCACGACACTCGGCTGGCGCATGACGAACCCGAAGATGCCCGCGGAGTGGACCGTCCCGCTCGGCGAGGGCGCCGAGCAGATCGCCGACAAGCACGCGATCACCCGGGACGCGCAGGACGCGTTCGCGCTGGAGAGCCACCGCAAGGCGGCGCGGGCCTGGAGCGAGGGTCTGTACGACGCGGAGGTCGTCCCCTACACGGGGGTGGAGCTCGTACGCGACGAGTGCGTCCGCGACAACACGTCCCTCGAAGCGCTCGGCAAGCTCCGGCCCAGCTTCCGTAAGGAGGGTGACGGCACGGTCACGGCGGGCAACGCCTCACCGCTCAACGACGGCGCCGCGGCCCTGCTCCTCGTGGACGAGGCGGGCCTGCGCGCCACCGGACGCGAACCGCTCGCACGGATCAGGACCTCCGCCGTCACCGGCATCGAGCCGCAGCTCTTCGGCCTCGGCCCGGTCGAGGCGGTACGCCGGGCGCTGGCCAGGGCGGGCCGGGACTTCGCCGACCTCACCACGTTCGAACTCAACGAGGCGTTCGCCGCCCAGTCGCTGGGCTGCCTCGCCGAATGGCCCGAGCTGGACCCCGCCGTCGTCAATCCGCGCGGCGGCGCGATCGCCATCGGCCACCCCCTGGGTGCCTCCGGCGCGCGCCTCGCGGGATCCGTCGCCCATCAGCTCGCGGCGGCGGGCTCGGGGACCGGTCTCGCCGCGCTCTGTATCGGTGTGGGCCAGGGACTGGCCCTCGTACTGGAACGCTGACGCGCGCCTACGCGCCCGCCGTCCCCTCGTCCGGGGTCGGGCCCTGGGACTTCGCGGCGGCCTCGGCCTCCGCGACGCTCTTGCGGACCTCGTCCATGTCGAGCGCGCGTGCCTGCCCGATCACGTCCTCCAGGGCCGTCTCGGGCAGCGCGCCGGGCTGGGCGAAGACCGCGACGTTGTCCCTGACGATCATCAGCGTCGGGATCGACCGGATCTCGAACGCCGCCGCGAGCTCCTGCTGCGCCTCGGTGTCGACCTTGGCGAAGACCAGGTCGTCGTGGCGCTCGGACGCCTTCTCGTAGACCGGCGCGAACTGACGGCAGGGACCGCACCAGGAAGCCCAGAAGTCGATCAGAATGAAGTCGTTCTCCGACACCGTCCGGTCGAAGTTCTCCTTGGTGAGTTCCACAGTGGCCATGGCCTGATACCTCTTCCTGTTCTCTCCGGATGGAGCCGCATCCGACAACGGTGCGTACCACCGCCGTATTCCTCGCCCATTCCCGAAGATCGTGTGGCCATGCGGCGGGCGCCGCATCAGACTGTTCCCATGACGGAAGCCATGGAGTACGACGTTGTGGTGCTGGGTGCGGGACCGGTCGGGGAGAACGTTGCCGACCGCGTCAGGGCGGCCGGACTGAGTGCGGCGATCGTCGAGCGGGAGCTGGTCGGCGGCGAATGCTCCTACTGGGCATGCATGCCCAGCAAGGCCCTCCTGCGCTCGGTGATCAGCCGTGCGGACGCGCGTCGCGTCCCCGGACTGGGCCAGTCCGTCCAGGGCTCCCTCGACGTACCCGCCGTCTTCGCGCACCGCGACTACTACGCCTCGGACTGGAAGGACGACGGCCAGGTCGCCTGGGTCGACTCGATCGGCGCCACGCTGTACCGGGGCCACGGCCGGCTCGACGGCAAGAAGCGGGTGACCGTCACCGACGCCGACGGCGGCGAGCGGGTCCTCACCGCCCGCCACGCGGTCGCCGTCTGCACCGGCACCACCGCCGTGGTCCCCGACCTGCCGGGCGTGGCGGGCGCCAGGCCCTGGACGAGCCGCGAGGCGACCAGCTCCTCGACGGTGCCGGCGCGGCTGGTCGTCGTGGGCGGGGGAGTGGTCGGCGTCGAGATGGCCACCGCCTACCAGGGATTCGGCTCGTCCGTCACCATGCTCGTACGGGGCGACCGTCTGCTGCCGCGCATGGAGCCCTTCGTCGGGGAACTCGTCGCCGATTCCCTCACCGAGGCGGGCGCCTCCGTACGTACGGGCCTCTCCGTCACCTCGGTCGAACGCGACGGTGGCACCGGGCCGGTCGCGATCGTCCTCGACAACGGCGAGCGGATCGAGGCGGACGAGATCCTCTTCGCCACCGGCCGGGCACCGCACACCCAGGACGTCGGCCTGGACTCCGTCGGTCTGAAGCCGGGCTCCTGGCTGCCCGTCGACGACAGCTGCCGGGTGGACGGCAGCGACTGGCTCTACGCGGTCGGCGACGTCAACCACCGCGCGCTCCTCACCCACCAGGGCAAGTACCAGGCCCGTATCGCGGGCGCCGCGATCGGTGCCAGGGCGCAGCAGGTGCCCCTGCTGGAGACCGACCGCTGGGGCGCCCACGCGGCGACGGCCGACCACGACGCGATCCCCCAGGTCGTCTTCACGGACCCGGAGGTCGCCACGGTCGGCCTGACCCTCAAGGAGGCCGAGGACGCGGGCCACCGGGTCCGCGCGGTCGACTACGCCATCGAGAACGTCTCGGGCGCGGGCCTCTACGCGGACGGCTACCGGGGCCGCGCCCGCATGATCGTGGACCTGGACAGCGAGATCCTGCGCGGTGTGACGTTCGTGGGCCCGGGCGTCGGCGAGATGCTCCACTCGGCGACGATCGCGGTCGCGGGAGAGGTCCCGATCAACCGCCTCTGGCACGCGGTCCCCGCCTACCCGACGATCAGCGAGATCTGGCTCCGCCTGCTGGAGACGTACCGGGGCTGAAGCCGGGTAACTCCACTCACTCGGTCCTGACGAGCACCCCCGGCGCCGCGTCCCGTACGTCCGGCGACGGATGGGTGCGCGGCGTCCGGAGGGCCTCACGCCAGGCTGGGGGTCGGCACAGGCGGGTGCCCAGTGCCGATCGGCCCGCCACTCGTGAACCAGGCAGGACAGTTCCTCATTGTGCCGCCGGGGGACCGCGAACCCAGCGGATGAGCGCGAGCCCGGCGGAGGTGTGCGGGCGGTGCCGCGGATCCGCCGGGCTCGGTGGGTACGGCCTCCGTACCCACGGCTCCTCAGCTACGGCTTCGCGGCCACGTACTCCCGCAGATGCCGTGCCGTGAGCGTGTCCGCGTGTGCCACCAGGTCGGCCGGCGTACCGGTGAAGACGATCTGTCCGCCGTCGTGTCCGCCACCCGGCCCCAGGTCGATCAGCCAGTCCGCGTGGGCCATCACCGCCTGGTGGTGCTCGATCACGATCACCGTGTTCCCGGAGTCCACCAGCCGGTCGAGCAGCGCGAGCAGCTTGTCGACGTCCGCCATGTGCAGCCCGGTCGTCGGCTCGTCCAGGATGTAGACGGACGATTTCTCCGCCATCTGGATCGCCAGCTTCAGCCGCTGCCGCTCGCCGCCCGACAGGGTGTTCAACGGCTGGCCGAGCCGCAGATAGCTCAGCCCCACGTCGGCGAGCCGGCCGAGGATCGCGTGCGCCTGCCCGGAGGTGAAGTAGTCGTTCGCCTCGGCGACCGACATGGAGAGCACCTCGCTGATGTTCTTGCCGTTCAGCCGGTAGGTGAGCACCTCGGGGGTGAATCGCTTGCCCTCGCACTCCTCACAGACCGAGGCGACGCCCGCCATCATCGCGAGGTCGGTGTAGACGAGCCCCAGGCCGTTGCATTTGGGGCAGGCGCCCTCCGAATTCGCGCTGAACAGCGCGGCCTTGACCCCGTTGGCCTTGGCGAAGGCCGTCCGGATCGGGCTCAACAGCCCTGTGTACGTCGCCGGGTTGCTCCGACGCGACCTGCGGATCGGCGACTGGTCGGCCACCACCACGCCGTCCCTGTTCGACAGATAGCCATGGATCAGCGAGGACTTCCCCGACCCGGCGACCCCGGTGATCACGCTCAGCACCCCGGTCGGGATGTCGACGCTCACGTTCTTCAGGTTGTGCAGATCGGCGCCCTCGATGGAGAGCCGGCCGCTCGGCTCACGTACCGACTCCCGCAGCCCCGCCCGGTGTTCGAGATGCCGTCCGGTCAGCGTGTCCGACGCGCGCAGCCCCGCCACGTCGCCCGTGTAGCAGATCCGCCCGCCCGCCGTACCGGCACCGGGCCCGAGGTCCACCACATGGTCGGCGATCGCGATGACCTCGGGCTTGTGCTCCACGACCAGGACCGTGTTGCCCTTGTCCCTCAGCCGTAGCAGCAGATCGTTCATCCGACGGATGTCGTGCGGGTGCAGTCCGATCGTGGGCTCGTCGAATATGTACGTGGCGTCGGTGAGGCTGGAGCCCAGATGCCGCACCATCTTCACGCGCTGCGCCTCACCGCCGGAGAGCGAGGAGGAGACCCGGTCCAGGCTCAGATAGCCGAGCCCGATCTCGACCAGCGACTCCAGCAGGTCCCGCAGACTGCCGAGGAGCGGCGCCACACCGGGATCGTCCAACTTCCGCACGTACTCGGCCAGATCGCTGATCTGCATCGCCGAACACTCCGCGATGTTCACGCCGTTGACCTTCGAGGACAGCGCCGCGGTGCTCAGCCGGCTGCCGCCGCAGGACGGGCACTCGGCGAAGACGACCGCCCGGTCCACGAACGCCCGGACGGAGGCCTGCATCGAGTCCCGGTCCTTGACCAGGATCGTCCGGTTGACCTTGGTGACGAGCCCCTCGTACGTGATGTTGTTCGAGCCGACCTTGACCTTCGTCGCGCTCTGGTGGAGGAAGAGCTCCCACTCCTCGGGCGTGAAGTCCTTGAGCTTCTTGTCCGGGTCGTAGAAGCCCGAGGCGACCATGACCTGCCAATACCATCCGTCGACCTGGAAGCCGGGGACGGTGATCGCGCCCTCGTTCAGGGAGAGTTCGCGGTTCACGAGCTGGTCGATGTCGGTCTTCGTCACCTGACCGATCCCCTCGCACTCCGCGCACATGCCCTCGGGGGCGTTGAAGCTGAAGGCCGTCGACGTCCCGATGTGGGGGGTGCCGAGCCGGCTGAAGATGATCCGCAGCATGGTGTACGCGTCGGTCGCCGTGCCCACCGTCGAACGGGAGTTGGCGCCCATCCGCTCCTGGTCCACGACGATCGCGGCGCTCAGATTGTGCAGCGAGTCGACGTCCGGTCTGCCCATGCTCGGCATGAACGACTGGATGAACGCCGTGTACGTCTCGTTGATCAGACGCTGGGACTCGGCGGCGATGGTGCCGAAGACCAGCGAGGACTTGCCGGATCCCGAGACGCCGGTGAAGACCGTGAGGCGGCGCTTGGGGATGTCGACGGAGACCTCCCTCAGATTGTTCTCGCGGGCCCCGCGGACCTGGATCACATGGTGACTGTCGGCGGCTGGGATGTTCACGGACTGCTCCTCGTGATTCTCGGCGAGCAGCTAGCGTACACCGTACCCAATCAAAGTCGCACACACTTTCGAACAGATACTCATGCGTCGGCCGGGCCGTTACGGACAGGGGTGATGGCCGACGAGACGGCCCCGGCCGTCGAGGGCGGGGGAGGGCGCGCTAGAGCCAGCCGTTGCGGCGGAAGCTGCGGTGGAGGACGTAGCACGCCGCTGCCATGAGAGCGACGACGGCCGGATAGCCGTACGTCCAGCCCAGGCCCGGCATGTGCTCGAAGTTCATGCCGTAGATGCCGCAGACCATGGTCGGTACGGCGATGATCGCGGCCCACGCGGTGATCTTGCGCATGTCCTCGTTCTGCGCGACGGTCACCTGTGCGAGATGGGCCTGGAGGATCGAGTCCAGCAGATTGTCGAAGGCGGCTATCTGCTCGGTGAGCCGGGCCAGATGGTCCGTGACGTCGCGGAAGTACGGTCGTACGGCGGGAGTGACGACCGGCATCGTCCGGTTCGCCAGCATCCCCAGCGGCCGGTCCAGCGGTGCCACCGCCCGCTTCAGCTCCAGCAGTTCCCGCTTGAGCTGGTAGATGCGTCCGGCCTCGCTCCGGCCCGCCCGGCTCGCCGATTCGTTGAAGACGGCGGTCTCCACATGGTCTATGTCGTCCTGGACGGCGTCGGCGACGACCAGACAGTCGTCGACCACCTGGTCCGCGATCGCGTGCAGTACGGACGACGTCCCCATCGCCAGCCGCTCGGGCGCCGCCTCCAGCCGCTCGCGCAGCGGGCCGAGCGAACCGTGCCTGCCATGCCTGATCGTGATCACGAAGTCCCGCCCCGTGAAGACCATCAGCTCGCCCGTGTCCACCACCTCGCTGGTGGAGGTGAGTATCTCGTGGTCGACATAGCGACAGGTCTTGAAGACCGCGAACAGTGTGTCGTCGTACTGCTCGACCTTCGGCCGCTGATGCGCGTGCACCGCGTCCTCGACCGCCAGCGGATGGAGCCCGAACAGCTTGGCGAGCCCCATGAACTCGGATTCGTCCGGCTCGTGCAGACCTATCCAGACGAAGCCCCTGCCGGACCTCCGGACCCGTCGTACGGCCTCTTCGGCGGGCCAGTCGCCCGGCTGCCGTTTGCCGTCCTCGTAGACCACACAGTTCACAACGGCGCTGCCGAGCGGCGACCGGGCCGGGTGGCTGAGGTCGACAGTGCTGCGGTAGACGCGCCGCACCGCCCGGCGGAGGCGACGGATCATGGGCACCTGGGGGCTCCGTTCGAAGGATCGGCGGCCAGTCTGCCACCACCCCCGGGGCGCCGTCCCCGGTCCCCGGGCCCTCGGTCCCCGTACATACGCGCCAACGGCCGTTGCCCAGGCGTTTGCCGGCCGCTGCCGGGGCTCACGCACCCGCGCGTCGCCCCCAGGGCGCCCCCAGGACTCAGGCGCCCACGGTCGGCGAGGTGTCCGGCGGTGCCTCCGTGATGTCGAGGAAGACATGGTCCGCCTCGGGCCAGGTCCTGACCACCGAGCTCTTGATGCGTACGCAGATCAGCTCGATCTCCTCGCTGTCGAGCCCCGGCACCAGATCGATCCGGGCCGCGATGAGGGCCGAGTCGAGACCGAGCCGCATCGTCAGCAGCTGGGCGACATTGTCGATCTCCGGCTGGGCGTCGAGGAGCGAGGCGATCCGGCCGCGCAGCTCGGGCTCGACGGACTCGCCGACGAGCCGGACGCGTGCCTCCGCGCCGAGCCGGTAGGCCACGTACACCAGCAGCAGACCGATACCGAAGGACGCGCCCGCCTCCCAGGCCACCTCGCCGGTGACCAGATGCAGCACCATGCCGGCCATGGCGAGCAGCACGCCCAGCACGGCGGTCGCGTCCTCGGCGACGACGGTGCGCACCGCTGGGTCCTTGTCGCTGCCCTTCTGCCCGTGCAGCTGATGGAGCGCGCGGAGCAGCGAGCTGCCCTCGGCGACCAGGGCGACGCCGAGGACGACCAGGCCCACGGTGTAGCCGCTCGGCGTCTCGCCGTTGTCGGTGGCCAGCGCGTGATAGCCCTGGTAGAAGGAGAAACAGCCGCCCATCACGAAGATCCCGACCGCGGCGAGCAGGGACCAGAAGTACCGCTCCTTGCCGTACCCGAAGGGATGGCGGCGGTCGGCGGGGCGCCGGCTGCGGTGCAGCGCGGTGAGCAGGAACAGCTCGTTGGTGCTGTCGGCCACGGAGTGCGCGGCCTCCGAGAGAAGGGCGGGCGATCCGGAGAGGAGACCGCCGACCGCCTTGGCGGCGGCGATCACGATGTTCGCGGCGAGGGCGACGAGGATGGTGATCCGGGTCTTGGCGTCGGACTCCCGTACGTCGGACTCCCGCGCCTCCGACCGCTGCGCGTCGGACTTCCGTGCCTCGGACTCCAGCTCGTCGCGTTCGGGTTCCCGTTTGTCGGGTTCTGCTTGTTCGAGGTCGATTTCTCGCTGGCTCACACCAGGTCACCGTCGATGAGGATCAACGGGACCTTCCCAGCGCCCGCGAGAGCTGCTTCTTGTTCATCTTGGAACGGCCGTCCAGATCGCGGCGCCGCGCCTCCGCGTAGAGCTGGTTGTACGTGGGCCCCTGAGCGCCCGTGTGCGAACGGCGGCCACCGCGCTCCCCGGACGACATGTCCTCGGTGGAGCTGCGGGACGCGGTCTTCGACTCGCCGTGCCGCGCCCGTTCCTTGTTGACGGTCCGGGAGGCGATCTCCTCGGCGCGCGACGTGCTCTCGCCGCGCTGCTCGGCGCTCTCCTTGATGTGCTCGTACTGCCGTTCACGTTTGGGGCTGGATCCTCGCGGCATGACGGACCCTCCTTCCGGTCGGGCGAGCCGGCCGTTGTGTACCGGCCGCTGCGCGGCGTGTACCCCGCCCGCCTCGGTCGAATCGGTGGCGCGATCACGCGCGAGGCGTCAGGCACATGGCCACACGCGCCGCGTCATGCCCGGCTCCGGCGAGGCCCACCTCTCCATCGTCACAGCGATCCGTTGGGCCCGCAGTGAGGAGGGCCGGCCTGTCCACGCCCCCGCCGGAGACCCGGGCGACATGCGGGCCGCCTGCACTGCTGGCACAGTCGTCAGGGAGTGGAGGGGAGCCGCCGGGGCATCCACCGGCACGACCGGAGTGAGGTGAGCGGCCATGGCACCGAGGCATCCCGTCTTCGGGGAACCGTGCTGGGTGAGCCTGCTGGCCCGCGACCTCGCCGACACACAGAACTTCTACGGTGCCGTGCTCGGCTGGACCTTCCGCCCGACCGAACCCGGCGACCAGTTCGTCGTGGCCGAGACCGACGGCGTACCGGTCGCGAGCATCGGCGCGCTGGCCCCCACCCTCCAGGTGGCTGTGACGTGGATGCCGTACTTCGTGGTGGACGACGTGGACGCGACGGCGTCACGCATCCGGGAGCGCAGTGCGACGGTCGCCGTGGGACCGCTGGCCTTCGAGATGGGGCGCGCGGCACTGGCCGCCGACCGGGACGGCGCCGTCTTCGGCTTCTGGGAGGGCGAGCCGCTGCCCGACGCCACGGTCGAGCTCGGCGTACCGCCCTTCCGGCTGGAGCTGCGCACCTACGACGCCATCGCTTCGGCGATCTTCTACGGCGAGGTATTGGACTGGGCCGACGACGGAAGCGGCGGCATCGACATCAGTTACGAGAAGGACCACGTCGTACTCCGTACCGGACAGCGGCCGGGGAATGTCCTTGCCCGAATAAGCAGCGGTGGCGTCGAGGCCGCGATGGATCCGCATCTGCGCCCCCGCTGGCACGTGTCGTTCCCCATGGACGGTGTGAAGGAGGTCAGAACCGCGGCCGAGACCGCCGAGGAGATGGGCGGCCTCGTGATGGCCCCGGCGGACACGGCGTCCGACGAGGGGGAGCAGGTGACGCTGCGTGACCCGGACGGCGGGCTGTTCACCCTGACGGGCCGCTGACGGGCGGCCGACGGGCGGTCGACGTGCGGCCGGTCAGCGGTCGCGACGGGTGGCGGCCGTTACGGAAGGACTGCCGGGGGACGGACCGCGTCGGGTTTCGCCGACCGCGAGCGGGTACGTGGCGAGGACTCGGTACCTACGCGGGGGCGACCGTCGACACCCGAAACGCGAGCGGCGTGGAACCACCGCGCGAGGACCCTGTGACGAAGGGAATCACGGTGAACGACCGACATCCGGGCGAGTCCCACGGCAACGGCGCTGCCGTCCCGAGGGATCTGCCCGACCAGCACGCCCGGCCCGGAGACGATCCGCTGGACGTGGAGATCGAGGGCCTGGGCTCCTCGGGGGACACAGTCGACCCCGACAGCGCCCGCGACCCCGACAGCGACTCCGACCGGGACCCTGACCCCGACAAGGACCGGGACAAGGACCCCGAACGCGACCCGGACTCCGGCCCGGCCGAGCAGCCCGGCGCCCCGGAGGAGCCGGATCCGCAGCTCCCCGAGACCGACGAGGCCGGCGCCGGCAGGCGCGGCAACCCCAGCACGGGCGGGGTGCACGAACAGCCCGTCCCCGACGAGCCGTCGGGCTGACCGGCCCGGCACGCACGACCGAGCGGAGGTACCCACGGTGAAAAGCTCACAGAAGCCCCCGGCGGCACAGGGCGCCGACACAGAGGTGACGGTCGAACTCAGCGGCTGCGAGGCGCGGGACGCGCACGCCGTGTTCGCCGCGCTGCGCACGGTCTTCGCGTCGGACCGCGCGCCCGACGACCGGCCGGAGGAAGTCCCCGGCGCCCGCCCGACGGTGTGGAGTTCGACCTTCGACGTGTCGGAGGTGGGCGAGAAGCCCGGTCCGACACCCCTGACCAGGCCGGTGACCGCGGACGTCCAGGGCGGCTACTGGGCGGTCGCCAGACTCCAGGAAGGGCTTGCCGGGGCGTTCGCGGTGGAGGTGCTGGGTACGGCCGCGGGCGACCAGGAGCAGGAGGCCCAGCTGCGTCTGGATATGCGCCGTGCCTGAAGACGGTGGGGGAGCGGTAAACATGGCTTCCGGGTGTAAGCGAATTCGACCAACCCTCCCGGCACCCCCAGGAGGGTGGTCCGACCCGCCCTGGACCCCCTCTGACCTGTATGTCTTCCCCGGGGGCGCCGTCCGGCACGATGTCCCCGGGGCGGCTACGGCCATCGGTGGGCAATCCGGATAAGTTGCGCATTCGGCTCCGTCGGGTCAGTCTTTTCAGTGACCCAGAAGTGGCTGACGCTCACGCTTCGTATTCGGGGGTCGTTGCAACAACGAAGTGAAGTATGTGGGCCCCTGTGTTAAGGAGCCTCGACCATGACGATTCCACTGAGCCGTTACTACGTGGTGGAATTGCACGCCTCTCCGGAGCGCGTATCGCAAATCCGGCGCATCGTCGCCGCGCACCTTCGACACTGGAATCTCGACCAGCACGTCGACCCGGTCTGCTCGGGCGTCGACGAACTGCTGACCAATGTCCACCGCCATGTCGGTGAGGACAACAAGTGCATGGTCGAACTCCGCTGCACCACCCGGTATCTCACGGCCGCCGTCTCCGACAACGGTCCCGAACTGCCCCGACTGCCGTCGGCCGGCGGTGGGGGACTGGCCCGTCTCGCCTCACTCAGCGACAGCTGGGGCACCTGTGGCACGGTGGAGGGCAAGGTTGTCTGGTTCACCAGGAGCGTCGAGGCGCCGCAGAACGTTCTGCGACTGCCCAGCCTCCCGGTGGGTGGGATCGACGCCGCCGCGAAGGAGCCGGCTCCGGCCGTGACCCTGGCGCCGGCGCTCGTGCCGTCCTTGGCGTAGGCGTGACACCGCTGGGCACGTAACCCCGAATCGCGACTCGTAGCTCGTCACACGCACCCCGTCGCTCGTCGCTCGTACGTCGGCCGGGCCCGGAGCCGTAACAGAGAACCGGGCCCGCGCTTTTCGGTCCGGGGACGTCGGGTACCCGCTCGGACGAGAACCCCGCGCGGGAAACAGCGAATGCGCGGACATACGGGACGCCCGGACGTACGGACGTACGACCGCACGGAGACCGACCGCACGGAGACCGACTGCACGGAGAGAAGGAGTGAGACATGGAGTCCGACCATGGCCAGACGGGCCGCATAGGCAGGCTCGGCCGACCGGAGAAGCGGGAGGGGCGGTTGCGCACCTGCGTACCGGCCCGCGTCACGCGGCGTGAACGCGAGGCGAGAGACCGCCAAGGACGCCAGGAGACGGTGGATCAGGACTGGAATGTGGTGCGGGGAGAGGACTGAATGACTGCGCGGCTGCACATCAATCAGACAGGCACGACGGCGGGTTCGACGACAGGCACGACGGACGAGAACTGGACCGGCTCCGGCGCCGAGGCGTGGGAATGGCTGCGGGACGCGGCCTGCACGGGCGCCGATCCCGAACTCTTCTTCCCGGTGGGGGACTCCGATCCCGCCGCCGAGCAGACGGAGCGGGCCAAGGCGGTGTGCCACAGCTGCCCGGTGGAGACGCGGTGCCTCGAATGGGCGCTCAATACCGGCCGTACGTCCGGGGTTTGGGGCGGTACGGACGAGGAGGAGCGTCGTCGGCTGCGCCGCAAGGAACGACGCGGGGTGCCGGCGCCGCGCGGCAGGCAGGCATCGGGGCCGGGCGGCACACGGCGGCCCCGTACCCACTGAAACCCGTGCACCCGTGCGGTCCGAGGAGGCATGAGCGCGATGAGCGGAGACTCAGGTGGCGCGGGGGAGGGGACCGTACGGGCGGGCCGCCGGACCGTACAGGTCCACCGGCCGCGGAAGGTCCTCTTCCCGGACACCGCCTCCGGCCCCGGGAGCGAGCTCACGAAGGCGGACCTCGTCGAGCACTACCGTTCGATCGCCCGCCATATGCTGCCCGAACTCAAGGGCAGACCACTGATGCTGGAGCGGTATCCGGACGGCCTCGGCGGCCCGCGCTTCATGCAGAAGAACATCCCGGGCAACTATCCGCGGTGGGCGCGACAGGCCGAGATGGCGAAGAAGGGCGGGACGGTCACACACCCCGTGTGCGACGACACCGCGACGCTCGTGTTCCTCGCCGACCAGGCGACCATCACCTTCCACCGCTGGCTGTCACAGGCGGACCGCCCCGACTTCCCGGACCGGCTGGTCTTCGACCTGGACCCGGCGGACGACGACTTCGAGGCCGTACGCGCCGCCGCGCTGCTGCTCCACGGACTGCTCGACGAGCTGAGTCTGCCGGCCATGGCGATGACGACCGGATCCAAGGGACTGCACGTGATCGTCCGGCTCGACCGGAGCACGCCGTTCGACGACGTACGGGCCTTCGCCATGGACGTGGCTCGCGTGCTGGCGGCCCGTGACCCGGACCGGCTGACGACCGAGCAGCGCACGGACGCCCGGGCGGGCCGGCTCTATCTGGACGTGCAGCGCAACGCGTACGCGCAGACCGCCGTCGCCCCCTTCTCCGTACGTCCGAAGGAAGGCGCACCGGTCGCGACGCCGATCAGCTGGGACCAGGTGAAGGATCCGGCGGTCACGGCGCGGCGCTGGACGGTGACGAATGTGCTGGAGCAGGCGCGCACCCGCCCCTGGTCGGACATTCCGACCAGGGGCAGGGCGCTCGGTCCGGCACGGCGACGGCTGGACGCCCTGAGATAGCGACGTCGGTGCCGTTCGCGCGCCTTGCCGGAAGCGCGCCCGGCCGGCGGTCGCGACCGTTCGCGAGCGCGCTGCTGTCGACGTACCCAGCTGGCGGTCGCGCCCGTTCACGACCGGGCCGCCGTCGATGTGCTCAGCCGACGTCGGGGAACTCGCCCGCCAGCGCGGCGGCCATCCGCAGATGCGGTACGGCGTCGCCGTCCCGCCCCTGCCGCTCCAGCGTGCGGCCCAGCATGAGCCGCGCGTACTGCTCGACAGGGTCACGCTCCAGCACCGCGAGCAATTCCGTCTCGGCCTTGCGGAGCCGGGCGGAGTGGTAGTAGGCCCGCGCGAGCAGCAGCCGCGTCGAGACCTGCTCCGGCGCCTCGGAGACCAGCCCCTCCAGGATGCCGGCGGCCGTGACGTACTCCTGGGCGTCGAAGAACTGCCGAGCACGCGCCCAGCGCTCGGCCGCGGTTCCGAAGTCGTAGTAGGTGCTGTTCACTTGCCCTCCCTTGATGCCCGGCTGATCGCTTTCACCACGCCACAACACCCTGAGGTCGTTGAACATTCCACTACCTACCCGACCGTTATCGCGTGGATGCTGCCCTCGGGTACCGGACGGGATTAGGTTGGGCGCCATGAGCAATCTTGATCGTCAGGCGACGCTCTCCGTCTGCGGCGGCCGTGGCTTCGTCGTCGCCGAGCCGGTGCGCGAACTCCTCAGCCCCCGTCACGTCAAGCTCGGCGAGTCCACGGAAGTGCGCCGGCTGCTGCCCAACCTCGGGCGCCGCATGGTCGGCGCGTGGGCCTTCGTCGATCACTACGGCCCCGACGACATCGCCGACGAGCCCGGTATGCAGGTGCCACCCCACCCGCACATGGGACTCCAGACGGTCAGCTGGCTCCACGACGGCGAGGTCCTGCACCGCGACAGCCTGGGCAGCCTCCAGACCGTACGCCCCCGGGAACTCGGCCTCATGACCTCGGGCCGCGCGATCAGCCACTCCGAGGAGAGCCCGCGCTCGCACGCCCGGTTCCTGCACGGAGCCCAGCTATGGGTCGCGCTCCCCGACGCCCACCGGAACGTCGACCCGCACTTCCAGCACCACGCGGACCTCCCCGTGGTCGCGGCGCAGGGCCTGACGGCCACGGTCATCCTGGGCACCCTGGACGGCGCGACCTCCCCGGGCACGACGTACACCCCCCTGGTCGGCGCGGACCTCACGCTCACCCCGGGCACGGACGCCCGCCTGCCGCTGGACCCCGACTTCGAGTACGCGGTCCTGGCGATGTCGGGCGAGGCGAGGGTCGACGGGGTCCCGGTCCCGGCGGGCTCGATGCTCTACCTCGGTTGCGGCCGCACGGAACTCCCGCTCCGCACGGACTCGGAGGCCGGCCTGATGCTGCTGGGCGGCGAGCCCTTCGAGGAGGAGATCGTGATGTGGTGGAACTTCATCGGCCGCTCCCACGAGGAGATCGAGGCGGCGCGCCAGGACTGGATGGACGGCCCCCGCTTCGGCGAGGTAAAGGGCTACGCGGGCACGCCCCTGCCGGCTCCGGACCTCCCACCGGTGGCCCTGAAGCCCCGGGGCCGGGTGCGCTGACCTGGCCTGATTGATCCTTCGACGGCATGCCGCAGGTCCTTCGCCGAGCCCCCTCACCGCACCGGCGAGGGGGCGCAGGTGTTGGCACCTGTGACCAGGTCTAATCAAACACTTGCTGACCCTACTGGCGAGTAATCAGATTCTGTCATCGGCGGGGGCGTGAAGCTCGGCGTCGTACGGTCGTTGGTGTGAAGGTGACCAGCTCCGCGCGGGCGGCTGTGCCGTACATCGTTCATTCCTTCGGGCGCTTCCTGCCGAGTTGGTGGTCTTGGGGCTGGGTTGCGCTATCCCCGAGATTTCTCGAAGACGGCCGTTACGGGCGCCGGTTCACAGACATTCGGCTCAAGGGCCCCGACCGTCCGTAGAAAAAGAATGCCCGGCGGCGCCGGGAGCAGAACAAGCCCAACCCGTTCATGCCGCGGCAGGAGGTCCCATCCCCGCGGGCGCGGGGAGCAGGCCACGAGGCTGTACGCCGTCAGGTCCGTCTCGGGACCATCCCCGCGGGCGCGGGGAGCAGTCGCCGGCGCCTCCGGCATCACCTACACCCACAGGACCATCCCCGCGGGCGCGGGGAGCAGGCTCGGTGAGCTGGGGTTTTAGCGGTGGCAGGTGCTGTTCTCGAGTAGTTTCACCGAATCCGACATAAAGATCATGGGGTGCATTTAACATCCTGCGGCTGGGTTGCTTGGTTCGCGGGGTGTTCGGTATTACCTGATGCGGGTTCATGGTGTACGGGTTTTCTCATTTACGTGCCGTGGCTGTTGGTTTGACTGTATTTATCTGGCATGACGAGTGATGCGGAGTCTGGTTTAGAACTTGGTGCGCGCCTGGTGGGGCCGGTGCGGACCGTGTGGGCGAAGCATGACCGGGATAGCGGGGGCTGGCTGCCCTTGTGGCGGCATTTGGGGGACAGTGTCCGCCCCGACACCAGCACACCGCTTCCAGCTGCCAACACACCCAAACCCGGCTGGAGCAAAGCCTTACAACGCCGCCGCTTCGCTAAACGATGAATGAGAAGTATTTGAGCAGAATGTGCGAATCGATGAAAGACTCGAAAACTGCACCCCACCCGCCTGAAAACCCCAGGTCACCGACAGTGCTCCCCGCGCCCGCGGGGATGGTCCCGGATCGCTGTTCCCTGCCCTCAACGAGACCTCGTGCTCCCCGCGCCCGCGGGGATGGTCCCCCGAATGCCAACCCGACCGACTTCCCGTCGGGGTGCTCCCCGCGCCCGCGGGGATGGTCCCCGGGCGTGGTCCGGACGGCACCGGGCACCGAAGTGCTCCCCGCGCCCGCGGGGATGGTCCCGAGGCCCGGGACGCGCTGGCGCAGCAGGTACAGTGCTCCCCGCGCCCGCGGGGATGGTCCCACCCCGGCCCACACCACGGAGACACGACATGAGTGCTCCCCGCGCCCGCGGGGATGGTCCCCATCGAGCGTCTCAGACGTCTAGAGAGTGAGAGTGCTCCCCGCGCCCGCGGGGATGGTCCCGACACCAGCGCGCCCGCGCATCGCTGGTACGGGCGCTCCCCGCGCCCGCGGGGATGGTCCCCAGCCGGATTCTGGCAAGAGCTGTACCGGGTGCCCGATGAGTGGGAGTGCCGGAACTGCGACGCCGTCAACATCACCCATGCCCCGCCGTGGACACCAGCCGACTGACGTCGGAACCTACGTCGAGGGACCGGACACCGCCGGACGCCATGTCACGGGTTCGCCGGGTTCATCTGGGGCCTGCACCGGATCAACCCGTCCGGGTAGCGAGAGCCTCTACCCGGTGTGGACGCTCACGTAATTCCTCATGTGGAGGTTCACGTAGTTCCCCAGCCGCTGACGCGATCCGACGATGAGGCGGTCCGTGTCAGTCCCACCAGAGCAAGACGAGAAGCTGCCGTTGGGATGCACCTCGGTAGAACGCGCAGGGCATTGAAGCGCCCAGCACGTATTTCTTCGAGCCACCGACGATCTTGTCTGTCGCCGTTGCCGATCAAGGAGGCGGCCTCTGCTTCGTCTGCCGGCAGGTCAGCAACGACAATGACGAAAAGCGGATCAGCGCGCCGGCTCAGACGTGCCTCGCGCCTGGTCGCGGCTGGCGACCACCAGGTATCCGTCGCTCTCGGGGTCGAAGGTGGTGGACTGCAACGTAAGCCCGACGCTCCGCAACTGCGCCACGAGGTCCTCGTACCGGTAGGGCCAGATGGACAACCGCTCCGAGCAGGCTCGCACTGCCCCATCCGGCTCGATCTGTGCGACCACGATCTCGAGGAAGTGTTCCTGCTCCCAGCGCTGCTCGATCTGCCAGTAGTAGCTGACGACCGCATCGCGGTCGTTGCGGCGGATGAGTCGATCGCGGACGTCTACCCGTGAGCCGGCGGAGCGCACGAGCTCCCAGTTGCGTGAGTGGAGCACAAGGCGTCCGCCCGGATTCAGCAGCCGCGACATCGCTTCCAGTGCGGTCAGGCGCCCGGCTGCGCCCTCGGCGTGCCCGAGCGAATTGCCGACGCAGAACACCAGATCGAACGTGGAGTCCTCCAGGTGGTCGGGCAGCTCGTCCCAGCTCGCGCGGAGGGCTCGAAGCGAGACACCCTGCTCGTCGGCGACCTTCTCGGTCCGGCGAACCATCCCATCGCTGGCGTCCGCGGCGACCACGTCAAGGCCAAGACTCGCGAGACCGACGGCGAGCTGGCCGGTTCCGCACGCGCAGTCGAGGACGCGCGCGTTGGGCGGCAGAGAGCCCACGACATCGCTGTAGTAAACCGCGGCTGCCTTGGCGGGGGTCACCCTGTCGTCCCCGATCAGCCACTCGTATACGTCGGAAAGCGACCCATAACCAGCCACCGCGATAACCTCCATCACTCGACGACACGCGGGCTGGACCGCCCTGCGATTCGGACCTTGCGCCTCGCACCGTGCCGGGCCGTGTCAGCGAAGCATTGAGCGGGACCCAACCACTTCCGGCCGCTGAGACTCCACCGGATTTCGTGGGAATCCGCGATACCCGCACCGGCGCAGGCCCCCACTCCACCGGCGCCCCATCGGCAAGGCTTCGGGCATGGCAGCGAAGCGCCGGGCGTCCTCGTCCGCGACAGCCTCCTGGAGAACCGAAGCGGTCCACGTGTCGCAGGTCACATCGAGGGAGAAGTATCGGGTGCCTTTCCACGGGCACCAGGCCCTGAGCCATGGGCGGCCGTGCAGGCAGTCCCACTGGCACGGTTCCATCGCCGCACGCACTCGCCTGTCCACTTGTCGCGCGCAGACGCGACCCCTCGCAGATCGAGGAGCCCCACAGTGTTGCTGGCCCACCCCGCGATTCTCCGCAAGACGGTCGAGGAGTACGAAGCGCAGCTGGTACTGAACGCTTCCGGCGGCATCCCCGGTGCCCGGCGCCGGTTGGATGATCTCGCCTACACCCTGTGTGTCTCGACAGGCACGCGTGACATCGAGTCGGCGATGGACGTGGCACGTGTTCGGCTGGCCGAGGCGGATGCAGCGGCCACCTCGCTCCAGCCCGGATGACGACGGACGCGGAGCCGCCTCAGCCCGGTTGGGCGGATGGCCTGACGCAACGGCAGGCGGCCATCGGCCGCGCTGAACGAGGCCCTGCTGAGCGGCCTCACGCTGCGCGCGCTCGGCATCCTTGTCCGCCTGAGGGCCGATCTCGCGGCGGATGAGGATGCCGTACAGGGCGCGCTGGTCAAGGCGGTCCGACTCCCCGCGGCTGCGGTATGCCAAGGGGGGTCGGCTCGTTTTCCACGTCTGTGCCGCCCTGAGGTTCAGGTGCAGGACTTCTCCTGCTGGCGGCATGGGGAGTGCGCCGACGACGACGGCGTCCTTTCGGGCAGCGTGCTCGTCCCGTGGCGCCTGAGCCTGGGAGGCTTCGGCCGGCGGGCGGTCGGGGCGCGGATCCTGTCGGTGAATCCCGGGTCGGGAAGGGGCAGGTCGAGGTCTTCGTCGACGTATCCCACGGCGACGGGCACGTAGTCGAGGAGGGCTCGGAGGGCGGTCGGCCACTCGGCGCTGACGTCGCGCCCGGCTTTCCTCAGCGCGTTGATGAGCCGCAGCGTCGTGGGCAGGATGCTGAAGTCGGTGAGCGCCGCCTGGTCGGGCACGGCGGTGATGACGACGGGTACGTCGGGCGCGGCCGTGCCGGGGTCGTGAACGGGCGCTCCGACCGTGCTCGCCAGCGGGACCCGCAACAGCGTCGGCGAGGCAACAGTTTCCCTCTCTCAAGAGTTGCCGGAACATGGCAGTTTCAGGGGTGACCCCAGCCCTGTCGCATCTCGCCGAGGGCAAGTCGTCTCACCGAACTCAAGTGCCGGATGCTTCCGAGAAGTCGGAGATTGGCGGTGGGCTGCTTGCGCCCACTCAGCACCCACGAGGATCCAGACTGCCTCGGGCCCGGAACCTCGCGGGTTGTGACATCCCTATATGTGGGGTGGGGGGCGCGGCACAGGCTGGCCAGGGACAGGGCGACCTCTACGCCGCGGGTGGTCCTGGATCTCCGTGAGGCAAGTGAATTGCGGAAGCGCAGTTCGGATTCGGGCGCAAGCGCCGCCGTATAGCGCTGACCGTTGATCGACGGTCTTGCATGGTGGGCTGTTTCGGGGTCTGCTCCGGTGCTGCGCGCGACACCGTGCGTACTCAGTGGGCCTGGCTCGGCATCGCGTAGACGACCAGGTTGTCGCGGTATTCGCCACGTTCGCGGTCGTACGTGCCGCCGCAGGTGATCAGCCGCAGGCCGGGCGGACCGGTGGTCGCGTAGACCTGGCTGTCGGGAAGGGCGTCCTTCTCGTACTGCCGCAGGGCCTGGACCGTGTATATCGCGTCGCTGCCGTCCTCGCGGCGCAGGGTGATCCTGTCGCCTGGGCGCAGTGAGGACAGTGCGTGGAAAGCGCCCGGTCCGGTGGCCGAGTCGACGTGGCCGACGATCACCACCGCACCGGGGTCGCCGGGCCGTGGGCCGTCGCTCCACCAGCCCACCCGGGCGGGGTCCTTGGGGACGCCGAGGCGGCCGTCCTGCTGCACCCGCAGTCCGAGGAGGCTCTGGTCGAGTCCGATGGCGGGTATGCGTATGCGGGCCGGGGGTGAGGTGGGTGTACGGCTTGCGGAGGGGGCGGCGGCCTCGTCCGGGCCCGAGTTGACGGGCAGGATGCCGATCTCCGTCCGCGCGGGAGTCGGCTCAGGCGTGGATATCAGCGCGGAGATCCCGACGCAGGCCAGTGCTATACCGGCGAAGGCCGTTCCGGCGGCGGCTGTTCGGCGCCTCGCAGGGCGGAATCCCCGGCCGTGGCGCGGTCGCCCGCCCCGCCAGGAGCAGGGCGGGCGACCGGAGAAGAGCGGGCTGGTCATACCCGCTCGGCGCGCCGTCGGCGCAGGGCCATGACACCGGCGCAGGCGAGCAGGGCGCCGCCGCCCACGGCCGCGACGGGGCCGACGGGGAAGCCGCCGCCGAAGGCGTTGCCGCCGAGGCCCGCGCCGACGCCGCCGTCGGGGTGGAGGGCGTCGGCCTGGTTGACGGCCGCGGTGTTGGGCAGTGCCACGTATGGGAAGGAGTCACCGGGCTCGCGGTAGGGGGTGTCGACCTTGTCTCCGGCGGCCAGCGCGGGCACGATCTTGCCGGTCTGGGCGGCGCCTTCGAGGGCCTGGAGTTCGATGTCGACGACATCGTCGTTGAGCCGGCGGCCGTTGGGGAAGCCGGCCAGGTCCTGGCCGAGGACGCCTAGCCGGTTGGGCTTGGCGGCGGGCGGGACGGACATGTTCAGCCGCAGTTCCTCGGCGGGCACGATCGCCGCCTTGTCCGCGTCCTTGTTGAGCTGCTGCGCGTTGAGGTCGGCCTTGATGGGGCCGCACGCCTTGCAGATACCGGTGAGGAAGATTTCGACCAGGTCGTTGCGCGGAGTGGCGGGGGCGGGGATCCCGTAGATGCTCTTGACGAGCTTGGGGACGATCGGGTCCTTCACCGCGTTCACGACCGGGGTGACGGAGGCGTCCTTGTCGGGGCTGAGCGCGTTGAAGGCGTCCTTGTACTTCAGCGGCACGACGACCTCGTTGACCAGCGGGTTGCCCAGGCGCGAGACCTGGCGCCACCCACCCTCACCACCCTTGTCGGGTGCGGCGCCGGCGTCCTGTGCCTTGCCGTTCGCAGTCGCTGGGTCCACGTCCGCGGCGTTCTCGCCGCCTTTGCTGCCGGTGACGTCGGTTCCCTTGCGGTCGGTCGTGGACCATACGCCGATCACGGGGTTACGGGTGGCGTCGCCCTTCAGGGCCACGGACTTCTTCGGCACCTGGATGGCGATGGTGTTCACGTTGTACCCGGCGAGTGTGTTGTGGCCCGTCTCGGAGAGGTTGCCGCCGTACAGGAGGTCGAAGATCCGCAGGTCCAGGAAGAAGGGGTCGGACGCCTGGCCGGCCATCGTCTGGCCGCCGTCCGGCAACTGCTTCACGGCCTGCTCGCGAAGTGACGCGTAGCCGGGCATCGACGCCTTGCCCACGTTCGAGGGGGCTGCGGGAGCGTCGTCGAGGAGCGTCTTGCGGTTGCCGGTGCTGTCGGTGACCGTCAGGTCGTACGTCTGGCGGAAGTTCAGGGTCGGGTCGTCCAGGTTCTTGACGACGCCGGTGTTGTAGAGGAACTGGTCCGCCGAGTCACGGATGTGGTCCGTGAACTCCCACGTGTAGGTCGTGTCGGGCTTGCCGTCGCCGTCC
This sequence comes from Streptomyces sp. NPDC058653, assembly GCF_042716895.1. Lineage (NCBI taxonomy): Bacteria > Bacillati > Actinomycetota > Actinomycetes > Kitasatosporales > Streptomycetaceae > Streptomyces > Streptomyces sp. NPDC058653. The sequence continues at coordinate 244,711 of NZ_JBHXRM010000001.1, forward strand.
GCGTCGATCTTGATGTTGTAGCGCGCGTCGTTGGCGAACGGGTAGAAGTTCGGTCCGCCGTTGGGCTCCTGGAACGGGATCCAGTTCGCCACCAGGGTGACGGTGTCGGGCTTGTCCGGGCTGGTGAAGGCGTACACATCGGTGTTGTCGGCCTTCGGATCGCCTGCCGTCATCGGCGCCTCGCGGTGGCTGGAGGCCGAACTCGTTGCGGGCGCGAGGCCGGTGACGGCCGCTGCGCCGATCAGCGTGAGGGTGCCGACCGAGGCGAGGGTGCGTTCGGCCCGGCGGGACGCCGGCTTTCGTCTGGGCAGGTGGAAGGAGCGCATGATCATCCGATCGGGTGAGAGCCGCGTGTCCCGGTGTCCGGGGGCTGCGCGGCTGAAGTTGCGGGGCTCCGGGTGGCACTCGGGCCCAAGAGGAGCCCTTCCCGAGGATGACTTCACAGCAAAAGCCCCAGAGTGTGACGTTTGAGCTAGTCACAGGGCACCACGCGTGCGGGGGCCTCGCAACGAATCTGCGGCCGAACGGGGCGGTCTCAGGCGCGGTGGAGTTGCCCGGCCGTCACGTCGGCGAGTTGGCCGAGGGAGGCGTCCGCGCTGTCGTTCGAGGAGGCCAGATGCGCGGCGACGGCCGGGTCCGTACGGGCCAGGAAGGCGAGGTGCCGGACGGCGTGTGCGACGACGTGGTGCACCTTCAGATCCGGTGGGGTGGGGTGGCCGGGCCTCGGAGATCGGGCGATGGCCCCCGGGTCGGGAAGTGGGGTGCCGGGCTGGTCGGGCACCGGGTCCGGATGGACGAGGTAAGTAAGGACGATCTGGCCCTCGTCGGTCGCGCGCCAGCTGGTGGAGTGTACGAGATGGCGCTCATCGTCCTCCCTCAGCAACGCGAGGTCCCGCGCGATGTCGTCGGGACGGTCCCGGCCGCCCAGCGCCGTCAGCAGCCGGCGGTAGGCGAACCCCTCGGCCGGGTCGTGCCGCAGCAGCAGAGCTTCGACGAGGACCGGCGGCGGCGCGTCGCAGACGACCGGTTTGAGGGGGTGGGTGTCTGGGGTGGGCGTCATCGTGCGACGGCTCCTGGATCGTCGGACGGGTCCTGGTCTCGGTCCCTGCGGCGACGTTATTGCACATGATGTGCAACTGCATGTCGAGCGGAAGCGAGCGGTCCATCTCACTCGCGTGACGCGGGCGCGTCCTCCTCGGTACGCCGCCACTCGCTGCCGGACGGTGTGTCGTGGATATGCACCCTGCCGGCGGCGAGGGCGTCGCGTAGCCGGTCGGCCACGTCGTACGCGCCGCTCGTGCGCAATTGTCCGCGCAGGTCGAGCAGCGGAGGCACGATGTGCTCCAGGGTGGCTTGGGGTTCGTCCATGCCGCGCTGGGCGTGCGGTACGCACTGGCGGATCATGCCGCGTAGTACGGTACGGGCCCATTCGCCGCCCTGGTCCTCCTCCATGTCCGCGCCCCAAGCCGCGATCACCGCTTCCAGGTCGAGGACGGCCGCCACCATCCTCTCGGCGTCGCGTGCGGCGAGGGCGCTGTCGAAGCGCGCCTCCGCCGCAGCGACGGCCTCCTGGAGCGTGGGTGGACTGTCGGTGGCGGGGGCGGCACCCGGGGAGTCGCCGGCACGGGGCGCGGGGACCGTGACCGTTGCCCTCCGTTCACCGCCCACCAGATCGCGCAATTCGTCCAGGGTGAGAGTGGTGCCCGCGCCGACCGGGACGCTGACGCCGCGTCGGCGTACGGTCAGCACGCCCCGCCCCCACACACGTGCCGTCGCCGCGTCGAGGTCGATGAGGAGCGCGGTGTGCTCGTCAATGCCCAGGACGGCACTTTCATCGGGCAGTTCGCGTTCGAGAGCGGCCAAGCGGGGTTCGCCGAGGTAGCAGAAGCGGGTGTCGTGCGTGCCGCCCTCGGCGTTGTCGTAGTGGGGGATCACCGCTACCCGCAGGCCGAGCGCCCCCATGAGGTCGAGCCCGTCGAGCCACACCGGTGGGTGCCCGGCCTTGTACACCTCGTACACCGGCAGCGCCGCGAAGCCGACCGTGCACGCGGCGGCGGAGGCCATCACCGTGACTCCATGGGCGCGGTGCACCCGCTCGCGCAGGATCTCTCCGACGCGCTGGGTGTGCCAGCGGCCCAGGGCGTACGACGGGCTGCCGGGGCCGGAGAACACCCAGCCGGCGCGCCGCAGTCGATCACGTACACCGTCCGAGTCCGCGTCCGTGTCGGGCGCCACCGCCGTGGTCAGTCCGACGCTCCGGCGGAAGTACTCGCGTGCGCCGGCGGAGATCGCGTCCCGGTTGATCTGGAAGCCGTACGGCGTCTCCAGGATCACCGCGTCCGACTCGTGGCCGAGGCCGGCGGCCAGCTCCTGGTGCAGCGTCACCATGGTAGGGCTTGTCTCGCCCGACCCCATCAAGGCCAGAATTCCCCCTGCAGCACCCATGCCGACCCCACCCCGCCCGTCAGGTCCCGCGCGCGCCGGACCGCGCGCGGGACCCGTATCTGTACCCATGGGACATCCAGCCCATACCGCCCCTGCCCATCAGGCTCGACCGATACGGGTCACCAGGGGCCGGTGGCCGCACGCAGGGTCAGCCCGATGCCGACCAGCAGGACGAGCGTGGAGGTCGCCACCGGGCCCCAGCGGGCCAGTTTCCCGAGCCTTTTCGAGCGGATGGCCGCAGCGGCGCGCGTGCTGCGCTTGACTCGGTCGCGCAGGCGGACCAGCAGCAGTCCGGCCAGGGTGAGTGTGCCGGCCATGCCGAGTCCGTAGCCAAGAACCAGCAGCACCCCGAAGGCGGTACGGCCCAGGGCGACGGCACCGAGGAGGACGACGAGAGCCGAGGGGCTCGGGACGAGACCGCCCGCGATGCCCATGCCGATGAGCCCACCACGGGTCGCGGTGGCCGGATGGGTGTGGTCGTGGGTGTGCGGCTGGGTCCGGACGGGGGTGAGTACGGCGACGGCGGACGGCCCGTCATCGGCGCCCGGCTCCGGATGCGGATGCGGATGGTCGTGGCCGTGGTCATGCCCGTTCGGACCGTGATGGTGATGCCCGTGCCGTCCGTGCCCGTGATGATGATGCCCGTGCATGGGTCCGCCCCGTACGGCGGAGCGCAGCAGCCACAGCCCGATCCCGGTCACCAGCAGTCCGCTGGCCAGCCCGAGCCACGTCAATACGGTCTCCCCGGCTAGCGTGGTGGCGACCGGCAGCAGAAACCCGAGGGCGAGCACCCCGGCGGTGTGGGTGAGCGTGACGGTCACGCCGACCGTCACCGCGTCGCGCGGAGTACCGCGGCGGCCCGCGAGATAGGCGGCCATGATGGTCTTGCCGTGGCCAGGCATGGCCGCGTGCGAGGCGCCGAGAACAACGGCCAGGAGCAGCGCCAACAGCCCGACCGGCAGGGTCAGTTCGCGCGTACCGACGAGTGAGTCGAAGGTGCCGGACACCCTGTCCAGCGCGGCGATGACGGGCCCGGGGACCCAGTCCGCACCGGGCAGCCCGGCGGTCCCCGTCACACCCCCGCCCGACCCGCCCGGTTCCGTACGCAGATCGGCGGACCGCTGGTTGAGCGGCGACGCCAGCGGGTCGGTCGGATAGCGCCGCAGTTCGTCGGTGGCCGACGCGGCGGGCACGCCGCTGGTCTTCAGCGTGACGCCGCTGCCCCGCGCGGTGATCTCCTGCCACCCGATCCGGCGGCTGTCGTAGGCGGTGCGTACGGTGACCTCCGCCGGTCGTCGCAGATCCGTCGGCGCGGTGAGCGCGCAGCGGAGCCGACTCGTGCGGAGCCCGGCCTCGCCGGGGTGGTAGGTGAAGTCGCTGTCCCGGACGGTGAAGTCGAGCGCCATACCTCCGTTCTTGACCCCGAGGCCGTGGGCGGCGCTCGCACAGGCCGTACGCGAGTACTCCCGTGCCTCGGCGGCGTTCACGGCTCCGCTGCCGTCCTGGTCGACTCCTGGCAGCTCCTGCGCGGCGGCGATCTCGGCGCGGTCGACCACGAGAACGGCGTCGATGCGGTCCTGGTGGAGTGTGAGGCCGGTGTGGTGGTTGACGGTGAAGTTGCCGAGCGGGTGCGCGGAGGCGGCGGGCGCGGTCGCGCCCCCGGTGACGGCAGCGGCGGTCAGCAGCAGCCCGGCCGCGAGGACGCGGCGCGATGTGTGGTTCATGAGGCGGCGTCGATTCGGTCGCGAGCAGCGCGGGCGAGCGGGGAGTGCAGCGGGTGGAAGTGCGGGTCGATGGCCAGCGCCTGGTCGAGATCCCTCCGCGCCCCCTCGGTGTCTCCGAGTTCGGCACGGATCATCGCGCGGTGGTAGTGGTGGAGCGCGCTGCGCGTCCCGACCGCCAGGGACCTGTCCGCGTGTGGAAGGGCTTCCGCGTCCCGCCCCGCACGGTGCAGCGCCCAGGCGTAGGCGTCCTGTACGGCGATGAACGGCCGCGCCCGCACGGCGGTGCGCCCCATCGTGACGGCCTGCCCGGCGTCGCCGTGGTCGGCCTCGAAGAGGATCGCGTCCGTGTCGGCCGGGGCGTTCCCGGCCCGGCGCACCTGCTCCTGCGCGCGCAGGATGCCGTACTGGGCGCCGGCCTCGGCGTCCCGGCCCAGGGACTGCTGGAGTTCGCCGAGACCGAGGACGTACTGCGGCAGCGGAACGACCGCGACGGCCGCCGTGTAGTCGGCCACCGCCTGCCTGTCGTGGCCGAGCGCGGCGTGCGCGCGGGCACGCGCCTCCAGCAGCGGCGCGTCGCCGGGAGCCGCCTTCAGCCCGCTCTCCGCTTCCCGCAGCGCGGCTTCCGGGTCGCCCGAGTCCTTGGCTAGCGTGGCGAGATGGAGCCGCGCGAAGGCCTGGTCGGACGGCGACGAGGCGTCGTCGAGCGCGCGCCGCATGAGCGCGCGGGCCTGCGGGATATCGCCGCGCAGCTCCCAGGTGTAGGAGGCGCGGGCGAGCGAGGAGGTGTCGGGCCGCAGGTCGGTCATGCGCTGTACGGCGCGGTACGACTCCTCATACCTCCCGAGCTGGGTGTATGCGTCGGCGAGCACCCCCTGTGCGGCGGCGTTGGACGGGTTGGTTGCCGCGGCCCTGCGGCCCCAGGCCAGGGCGGTCGCGAAATCGTGACGGGCGGCGGCGAGCGCGCCCATGCCGGTCTCCGCTTGGTAGTTGTCACGCGGCTGGACCTTCAGAGACCTGTTGAGCGCGGACTCGGCCTTGGCGTAGATCTCGGGGTCGGCGGTGGTGCGGCCCTGCTGGACGTACGCCATGCCCAACCGCGCCCAGCCGATGTGGTTGTTCGGCAGCCTGCGCAGGTCCGCCTGGAGCGCGGGGATCGAGCCGCGAGGTGAACCGGCGGCAGGCCGCTCGTCCTTGGCGGTGCCGGGATCCCGGCCGAACGGCGAAAGGCCGATCGTGCCCGCGACGAACAGCGCGGCCCCCAGGACCACGGTGACGGCGGCGGTGCGCATCTTTCTGCGGCCGGGAGGACGGGAGTTCGGGTCGGCGGCCGGATCGGCGGTGCCGGTCTGCTGGGGCACGGTCCTCCTCGCGGAGCGCGTACATGAGTCGGGGTGGCGCCGAGAGGGGTCTCAGCGCCCGGGTCACGGATGTCGGCCGGACGGAGGCGGGGTCCCCGTCCGGCCGGGGGAGACCGGTGGTCGGCCGGTCGGGCCGTGGCCAGGCGGTGCCTGGTCGCGTCACGGCGACGGCATGGAGTACGGCGCGACGTCGCTCGACGAGCGGTGCGGTGCCGGTCAGCCCGCGTGGGTGTTCCTGCGGCGCCACAGGCGGAATCCGCCGGTGCCGAGCAGGAGCGCGCCCACGCCGCCGATGGCTACGGCGTTGGTGGGGTCGAGCGCGGTGGACGCCTGGCCGGCTTCGGCGGCGCGGTTGTTGCTCCTGCCGCCCGACTTGCTGGTGCTCGGGAGCGCCAGGTACGGGAAGGTCTTCCCGAAACGGACGTCGTTTGTGTCGACCTTGTCGCCTGCGGCCAGCGCGGGAACGAGCTTCCCGGTCTGCGCGGCGCCCTCGACGGCCTGGAGGGAGATGTCGATCACGTCATCGGTGAGGCGGCGTCCGTTGGGGAAGCCGGCCAGGTCACCGGCGAGCACGCCGAGGCGCTGCGGCCTCTTGGCGGGCGCGATGCCCATGTTCAGGCGCAGTTCCTCGGCGGGGAAGATCTGCCTGGGGTCGGCGTCCTTGTTGAGCCGGTGCGCGTTCAGATCGGCCTTGATCGGCCCGCACGCCTTGCAGATACCGGTCAGGTAGATCTCGGCGAGGTCGTTGCGCGGGGTGGCGGGGGCGGGGATTCCGTAGATCTTCTGGATCAGCTTCGGCAGGATCGGGTCATAGACCTTGTCCACCACGGGCTGCACGGTGCGGTCCTGGTCCGGGGAGATCGAGTTGAAGGCGTCCTTGTACTTGAGCGGTACGACGACCTCGTTGACCAGCGGGTTGCCCAGGCGCGAGACCTGCCGGAGGCTGTCGCTGGTCTTCTTCCTGTCACCCATGACGTCCGCGCCCTCGCGGTCCGTGGTTGACCACACGCCGACGACGGGGTTACGGGTGGCATTACCGCGCAGCGCAAGGAACTTCTTCGGCACCTGAAGGGCGACCGAGTTGACGTTGTATCTGGCGAGGGTGTCCTGGCCGCGCTCGCTGAGGTTACCGCCGTACAGCAGGTCGAAGACCCGCAGATCGGCGAAGAACGGGTCCTCCGCCTGGCCCGCGAACGCCTTCGCGCCGCCGGGCACCTGGCGGACGGCCTGGGCGCGCAGGGCGCCGTAGTTGGGCATTGATGCCCTGCCGACGCGGGACGGCGCGACGGGGGCGTTGTGCAGCAGTGTGCGGGTGCTTCCGCCCTCGGTGACGGTCAGGTCGTAGGTCTGGCGGAAGTTCAAGTTCGGGTCGTCGATCCTGCGGACCGGGCCGGTGTTGTACAGGAACTGGTTCTCCGCGTCGCGCACCTGGTTGCGGAAGCGCCAGGTGTACGTGACGTCGGCGGCGCCGTCACCGGTGTTGTCGATCTTGACGTTGTACCGGGCGTCGTCCGCGAACGCGTAGAAGTTCGGCCCGCCGTTGGGCTCCTGGAACGGGATCCAGTTCGCGACCAGGGTCACCGTGCCGGAGCGGTCCGGGCTCGTGAACGCGTACACGTCCGTGTTGTCGGCCCGCGGGTCACCGGCGGTCATCGGCGCCTCACGGTGACTGGACGCGGCACTGATACCAGGCGCCAGGGTCAGCACGGCCAGCCCGGTGGCGAGCGCGCCGGCGCCCAGCACGACCAGGGAGTGATCGAGCGTGCGCCGTGAACGCAGCCGTGCAGAAGTGGTCTTCAAAGGTGTTCCTCTCATCTGCGAACCCGTCTCCCGGGGGTGCGGCGGAGCCGCACGACAGGGAGGGAGATTCAGCCGGAAGCCGTGGTCTCCCGGTCCAGCGCCCGGACGGCTTCCATGAAGGCAGAGGGTCAGAATGCCTTCGCCGGCAGGGAACACCGGGCACCGGGAGCCCGGCACGCAGAAAGCAGACAAGCATGAGGAAAGGCAATGAATCACCCATTGCTTCTGTCTCTGACGGTCCGGTGCGTGGAACACCGACGCGAAACCGCAGGTGGCAAGCCGTTGATGCCAGCCTCTGAACCAGCGAAGAACGAACCGCGACACGCGCCGACGCGTTAGGCCGATCGATGCCGAAGACCCTGCGCGGTCCCCGCTTGGCCGCTGTCGGCCGATCAACAGGTAACCACGCGTACCGAATTGATGGCGTTGCTGAAATCAGCAGGCGGCGGGGAACTCCTCCGCGTTTCCGTATAGGTGGCCAGGTCAGCGCTGAAATGAGGAGGCTGGACGGCACCCAGGATCGGACCGACGGGCCGACGGGGCCGCAACCCGCCGGCAACAGACCCTCTGATGAGGCCGGCCTCGCCCTCGGAGCGCGCGTGCGCCGGGTCTGCGCCGAACTCCCGGGCTCGGCTCATGGGAGGTATTCCGCTGCTGCGTGTCTCAGAGACAGGACCGCTCCTCACCCCCGGCGGCTGTCCGCAGCGGGCTTTCTCCGGCTGATGCCGATCGGCCCGGCCCGGCGTCCGAGAGAGGCAAGCGGCCGGGTGACGACCTCCTCACCGGTGCGGCCCCGCGCCGCTTGCGTCATGTCCCCGTGGAAGCTTCGGACGAGACCAATCCGCCGGGCGCAGGCCGCCGAATAGAAGGGCACAGCAGTCCGACTGCCGGAACGCGGCGCCGGCGGAAGCCGGTGGCCGCCCGAAGGAGATGCATCTCAGTGACAGCCCAGCGCACAGCCCGACTCACGGCCCTTATGGCCCTGCCCGCCGCACTCACGCTCCTGGCGGCCACGCCGTCCATCGCCGACAGCGGGCACAGCGAACACGGCGGGCAGGGCAGCAGTACGGCGTCCCAGGGCAAGGCCGGTGAGACGTACCAGATAGACCTGGCGCCGCTGAACGGCTCCGCCGCCACCGGTGCGGCTCTGGTGAGCGTGGAGAACCGGAAGCTGACAGTGAAGATCGAGGTTTCCGGCCTCGTCCCCGGCCAGCCCCACGCACAGCACATCCACGGCTCCACCGACGGGCACGACTTCCGCTGCCCGGACGCGAGCGCGGACAAGGACGGCGACGGCATCGTCACCACCGCCGAGGGCCTGCCGATGTACGGCGACATCAACATCTCCCTTACGACGAAGGGCGACACGTCCAAGGACAGCGGCCTCGCCGTGGACCGGATGCCCATCGCCGACAAGGACGGCAAGCTCACGTACTCCCGCACCATCGACGTCTCGCAGGATGTCCAGGACCACATCAAGGACCTGCACGTCGTACAGCACGGCATCGACGTCAACGGCGACAAGAAGTACGACTTCGGGGCCGGAAAGAGCGAACTCGATCCCAAGCTCCCCCAGGAAGCCACCGCACCCGCCAACTGCGGCATGGTCAAGGGCGCGGCTGTCGGCTCCATGCCCGTCGGAGGCGTCGAGACCGGCACCGCCTCATCCTCCGGTGCCCAGGCTCCAGGCATGATCGCGGGCGGCACCGCGGCAGTACTCACTGCGGGCGGACTCTTCGCCGTCCGGCGCCGTGCCCGGACCGCCGCCGACCGGCGCGGCTGAGCCATGGCGAGCGGCGGAGACGACAGCACCGCCGGCGGAGACAGCCGCAGCGGCGCCGGAGCGACAAGGGTGGAGGACCCGGACAGCGCGGGGAGTTCGGACGCGTACCGCCGGTGCCTTCGCACGGTATTCGCTGTGGCCATTCCGGTCCTGCTTGTCGTCGGCGGGCTGCTGCTGGCCCTGGGAATGGGCCAGCAGCACCCCCCCCCCCCCCGGGGCGGCGCCCCCCCCCCACGGCCGGTCCGCGACGGCGACGGCCAGCCACGGCGCACTGCGCAGCCCGGAGCC